>JBAVQZ010000546.1:0-9192 GCA_049694515.1 Paracoccaceae bacterium
GCGTCGGACGCTCGCCCCGCGGACGGGTCGTCAGCGCCTCGTGCATCGCGGCGAGGTGTTCGGGCGTGGTGCCGCAGCAGCCGCCGATGATCGTCGCGCCGCAATCGCGCGCCAGCACCGCGTAATCGGCCATCAGCGCGGGCGTGCCGTCGTAATGGATATGACCGTCCACGTATTTCGGGATGCCCGCATTGCCCTTGGCGATGATCGGCAATTCGCTGCCCGAGGCGGCGAAGCCCAGCACCGTGCGCAGCAGGTCGGCCGCGCCCACGCCGCAATTGGCCCCGAAAGCCAGCGGCGGATAGGAAAACTTGCCCACCATTTCGGCCATGTCCGACGAGGTCAGCCCCATCATCGTGCGCCCGGCGGTGTCAAAGCTCATCGTGCCGCACCAGGGCATGCCGGCCAGTTTCGCGGCCTCGCCTGCGGCCTTGTATTCATCGGCGGCCGAGATCGTCTCGGCCCACAGCACGTCTGCGCCGCCCTCTTTCAGCCCTTCGGCCTGTTCATGGAAAATCTCGACCGCACTCGCATAGGACAGGTTGCCCATCGGCTCCATGATCTCGCCGGTCGGACCGATCGAGCCCGCGACCACCACCGGACGCCCGGCGGCGTCTGCGACCTCGCGCCCAAGCTCGGCGGCGATGCGCGAAAGCTCCCGCGCGCGATCCTGCGCGCCGTGCAGTTTCAGCCGGGCCGCGTTGCCGCCGAAGCTGTTGGTCAGGAACAGGTCCGAACCAGCCTCGACCGCGCCTTGGTATAGCGCGCGGATCCGATCGGGGTGATCGACGTTCCACATCTCCGGAGGTTCGCCCGACGCCAGCCCCATGTTGAACAGGTTGGTGCCGGTCGCGCCATCGGCCATCAGCCAGTCGCGGTCCTCGAGCAGGCGGGTCAGGGCGTTGCTCATCGGGCGTCCTTTCGAAAAACGGCAACCGGGAGCGCCGGGACGCCCCTTGAAATGCAGGTGCCATGGTCAAGCGCCGCGCGGATCGGCAAAAACGTCGGGATCACGCGCCAAACCGTCATGGTCGTCCTGAAAACGTCGTCAGGACCGTCCGCGGCGGCTCAGACCTCGTCCATCAACTGCGCCTTGGCCACGGCCAGCAGTTCCACCATCTTGGTGCGGACGGTGCCGGCGTCGGCCTTGTCGCCCAGGTCGCCGGCCACCTTGCGGACCACGTCCTCGTGGCCGGCCTCCTCGAAATCGGCTTTCACGACCTCGCGGGCATAGGCCTGCGCATCATCGCCGGACTTGCCCATCAGCTCGGCCGCCCAGAGGCCCAGCAGCTTGTTGCGGCGCGCCTCGGCGCGGAACTGCATTTCGGCGTCATGGGCGAACTTGTTCTCGAATGCGTTTTCGCGGTCGTCGAAGGTGGTCATCGGCCTCGGCACTCCTCAGATGTGGTTGGCGGGGTTTTACGGGATTGCGACGGGCCTGACTAGGGGCAGAAGAGAGCGTTTCACGGCGATTTTCGCATCCCGCGGCGCAAATGGTCCGTGTCGCGCCCCGACCTTGCCCCGCGCCGCGCCTTGGCATAAGAGAAGCGCAAGAACGGGGAGGGGCATTGCGGCCCCTGCAGACCCCGAGGATCGGAGTTTTCATGGCACGGCGCAAGAAGATCTACGAAGGCAAGGCGAAGATTCTCTACGAAGGGCCTGAACCGGGCACCCTCGTTCAGTATTTCAAGGACGACGCCACTGCCTTCAACGCCGAAAAGCGCGCCACGATCGAGGGCAAGGGCGTGCTGAACAACCGGCTGAGCGAATTCTTCATGACCGGTCTGGGCGCCATCGGCGTGCCGACCCATTTCATCAAGCGCATCAACATGCGCGAGCAGCTGATCCGTGCGGTCGAGATCATCCCGCTGGAGGTGATCGTGCGCAACTTCGCCGCCGGTTCGATGGCTAAGCGGCTTGGGATGGACGAGGGCACGCCGCTGCCGCGCCCGATCGTCGAGTTCAGCTACAAGGACGACAAGCTGGGCGACCCGATGGTGCCCGAGGAATACATCATCGCCTTCGGCTGGGCCACGCAGCAGGAGATCGACGACATCGTGGCGCTGGCGCTCAGGGTCAACGACTACCTGTCCGGCGTGATGTATGGCGTCGGCATCCAGCTGGTGGATTTCAAGATCGAGATCGGGCGCATCTATGACGGCGACTACATGCGCCTCGTCGTGGCCGACGAGATCAGTCCCGACAGTTGCCGCCTGTGGGACGTCAAGACCGGGCAGAAGCTGGACAAGGACGTGTTCCGCCGCGACCTGGGCAACCTGACCGACGCCTATACCGAGGTGGCGAAACGGCTGGGCGTGCTGCCCACCAACGTCACCCACGCCACGAAGCCCACGCTGATCAACTGAAGGAGCGCCCGATGAAAGCCCGCGTTCACGTCATGCTGAAGAACGGTGTCCTGGACCCGCAGGGAGAGGCGGTGCGGCACGCGCTCGGCACGCTCGGATTCGACGGGGTCGAGGGGGTCCGCCAGGGCAAGGTGATCGAGCTGGACCTGGCCGAAAACGACGCCGAAAAGGCCCGCGAGAGCGTCACCGCGATGTGCGAGAAGCTGCTCGCCAATACCGTGATCGAAAGCTACTCGGTGGAGATCGGCTGATGCGCGCGGCCGTCATCACTTTCCCCGGCTCCAACTGCGACCGCGACCTCGCCGAAGCCTTCAGGCTGGCGGAAACGCATGTCACCCGCGTCTGGCACAAGGAGACCAGCCTGCCCGACGGGGTGGACGTGGTCGGCATACCGGGCGGATTTTCATTCGGCGATTACCTGCGTTGCGGCGCCATCGCCGCGCGTTCGCCCATCGCGCGCGCCATCGTCGATTTCGCGGGGCGCGGCGGCCATGTGCTGGGCATATGCAACGGTTTTCAGGTATTGACCGAAACCGACCTTCTGCCCGGCGCGCTGATGCGCAACGCGGGGCTGAAATTCGTCTGCCGGACGGCGGGCCTGCGGGTGGCGACCACAGACAGCCCCTTCACCCGCGGTTATGACAGCGGCGCGGTCGTCCATTTTCCCGTGGCGCATCACGACGGCAACTATTCCGCCGACGCCGACACGCTGGCGCGCCTGCACGACGAGGATCGAGTCGCCTTCACCTATACCGACAATCCCAACGGCTCGGCCGATGATATCGCCGGCATTCTCAGCCCGAACCGCCGCGTTCTGGGGGTCATGCCGCATCCCGAACGCTGTGTGGAGCCGATCCAGGGCGGCACTGACGGGGCGGTGCTTTTCCGCGCATTGGCGCAGGTTATGGCCCCTGCTTGATCCTGCGCGCTTGTCGCGCTGCCCCGGCGGGCATAGAATTTCGCAATGAGCGATCGCAACACCGACCTGCATGACGACGGCGCTGCCTCGGCCGAGGTCAGCTGGCGCGTGCGCGGTGTCCTGATCCTGTTCTTCGTGATGGCCGTGGCCGTGATCTGGGTCACCAACGATTGGCTGACCGAACGCTTCACCGCCGCCACCCGCAACCGGGCAGAGGTGCGGCTGGCGCTCTATACCGGCAACGTGGTGTCCGAGCTGCAGCGCGCCTCGGTCGTGCCGCTGTTGCTGTCGCGCGATCCGACGCTGATCGGCGCGCTGAATTCCGGTGATTTCTCGAAAAGCTCGCAACGGCTGATCTCTTATATCGACGAGATCGGCGCCGCCTCGTTGATGCTGCTGGACAACACCGGGCGCGTGGTGGCCGCCACCGACCGCGCGCGCATCGGCGCCAATCTGGGTACAGCCCCCTATTTCATAGATGCCCAGCGGGCTGACGACACGGTATTCATCGCCTCGCGCAACGAGCAGGGCAGTTTCGACTTCACCTATTCACGCAAGGTGACGAGCGACCGCCAGATGATCGGCGTGATCGTCGTGGCGGTGGACCTGGCCAAGTTCGAGCAGAGCTGGGCCGGCATTTCCGATGCCGTGATGGTGACCAACAGCGAGGGGCAGATCATCCTTTCGACCGAGCCGAAATGGCGCAGCCTGACCGTGGAGGAGGCGCTGGCCACGCGCTCCGCCCCCTCGGCCATCCAGCGCGCCATTCAGGCCACCGCACAATGGGCGGCGCTGCCGCCGTCCGCCTATCTGCTGGGCGACGGGGTCATGCGTAACGAGGCGCGCATTCCGTTCCAGGGCTGGAGGCTTGTCAGTTTCACGACCTATTCCTCGATCCGCGAGCGGGTCAACGGCGTGCTGGCGCTGGAAATCATGGCCTTCGCGCTGCTTCTGGCCGGGGCCTTCTACGTGTTGTCGCGCCGGGCGCAGTCGCGCTCGGTCTTCTTTCAGCGGGAATCGGCCGAACTCCGCGCACTCAATGCGCGGCTGCAGCGGGAAATTGCCGAACGCGAGAAGGTGGAAAAGAACCTCGAAGTGGCCGAGCAGACGCTGGCGCAAAGCTCCAAGCTGGCCGCCCTGGGCGAGATGTCCGCGGCGGTCAGCCACGAGCTGAACCAGCCGCTTGCGGCGATGAAGACCTACTTGGCCGGGGCCCGGCTGCTGCTTCAGCGCAAGCGGTCGGAGGAGGCGTTGTCCTCGTTCCTGCGGATCGACGACCTGATCGAGCGGATGGGCGCCATCACGCGGCAGTTGAAAAGCTATGCCCGCAAAAGCGGGGACGCCTTTGAAGCACTTGATTTCAAACAATGTCTGTCCTCTGCTCTGTCTATGATGGAGCCGCAGCTCAAGCGCCGCCAGGTGACGATCACCCAGACCCTTCCGCCGCGCCCGGTGATGGTGATGGCCGACCGCGTGCGGCTGGAGCAGGTGATCATCAACCTGCTGCGAAACGCGCTCGACGCTACCAAGATGACCGAGAACGCGCAGATCGACCTGATCCTCACGGCGGGCGAGACCGCGACGCTGACGGTGCGCGACAACGGCCACGGGATCGACGACCTGGAGGAGCTTTTCGAGCCGTTCTACACCACCAAGTCGCCCGGCGACGGCGTCGGGCTGGGGCTTGCCATTTCCTCGGGCATCGTCAACGACCTTGGGGGCCGTCTGACGGCGCGCAACGGGCGCGGCGGCGGGGCGGTGTTCGAAGTGCAACTGCCGGTCCTCGGCGACGCGGAAGAGATCGAGGCGGCGGAATAGACAGGATCATGAGGTGAGCCGATGACCCGGGGCATAAAGATTGCCATCGTCGATGACGAACAGGACATGCGCCAATCCATCAGCCAGTGGCTGGCCTTGTCGGGATTCGATACCGAAACCTTCGCCTCGGCCGAGGACGCGCTCAAGGCGATCGGCAACGACTATCCCGGCGTGGTGGTGTCGGACATCCGCATGCCGGGCATGGACGGCATGGCCTTCCTGAAGCGGCTGATGAGCCAGGACAGCAGCCTGCCCGTGATCATCATCACCGGCCATGGCGATGTGCCGATGGCGGTCGAGGCGATGCGTGTGGGCGCCTATGACTTCCTCGAAAAGCCCTTCAACCCCGACAGGATGACCGACCTTGCCAAGCGCGCCGCCCAGACCCGCCGCCTGACGCTGGACAACCGCGCGCTGCGCCGGGAGCTTTCGGACGGCACCGTATTGATGAAAAAGCTGATCGGCTCGTCGCCCGTGATGGAGCGGCTGCGGGAGGATATCCTGGATCTGGGCCAGGCCGACGGCCATGTTCTGATCGACGGCGAGACCGGCACCGGCAAGACGCTGGTGGCCCATGCGCTGCACGCCGTCGGCCCGCGCGCCGGACGCCGCTTCGTGCAGATCTCCTGTGCCGCGATGGGCGACGAGGAACTGGCCGCGCGCCTTTTCGGGCCGGCAAGCGAGGGCGGCCCGCTGCCCGCGGTCGAGGAAGCACGCGGCGGCACCTTGTGCCTGGAGGATATCGAGGCCCTGCCGCAGCCGCTCCAGGCGCGGCTGCTGACGTTCATCAACGAGCAGGGCAGCCCGGCGGAGACGCGGATCATCGCCGTGTCGAACCTGCAGGAGCAGGGAAAGACCTGCGAGGACGTGCTGCGCCCCGATCTTTTCTATCGCCTGGCGGCGATGCGGATCACCCTGCCACCTCTGCGCGCCCGCGGCGAGGACATCCTGACGCTGTTCACCCGCCTGTCCGAGCAGTTCGCCGAGGAATACGGCTGTGACGCGCCCGAGGTCAGCGCGCAGGAGGCGGCGCAGCTTTTGCAGGCGCCCTGGCCGGGCAACGTGCGCCAGCTGATCAACGTGGCCGAACGCGCCGTGCTTCAGAACCGCCGCGGTTCGGGCACCATCGCGAGCCTGCTGATGTCGGACGACGACGATACCCAGCCGGTGATGACGACCGAGGGCAAGCCGCTGAAGGAATATGTCGAAGCGTTCGAGCGGATGCTGATCGACAACACGATGCGCCGCCACAAGGGTTCGATCGTCGCCGTGATGGACGAGCTTTGCCTGCCGCGCCGGACATTGAACGAGAAGATGGCGAAATACGGCCTCAGCCGGTCGGAATACCTTTAAGGCATTGAGCCGCTTGGGAATTGTGGTCAAGACTTCGTGATGCGGCGCGGCGCGGATCGCGGCCGGGCAGGGGGCGGCCTGGTTCGACGCGCGAACGCCGGGATGTAATCGCGCGGTCCGGTTCCCATATTCCGCGGGTGCCGTATTTTCCACGGCGAAAAATATCATTGTCATTGCCGGGCATCTGCCGGTAAGGTCGCGCAACGACGGGCTGCCTCTTTTATACAGCCCCAAGTTGCAAAGTTTCGCTGTTTTTCGCGCCGCCACGGACAATCCGGCCCCGCAGAAAACAGACCGATCGGCCTTGCAAGGCCACAAGACCTACCCGCCTCTTCGGAGAGGGTGAAACAAATGGACGCCGCGCATGGCGTCGGAGATAAACCGCGATGGAACGCGTGAGCACGAACGGGCAACGAACAGGCAGGCTGCATGCCGCCGTCAATGCCGTCGTCGCACACCCCCACGCCCAAACCAGACACCACCCGCAACGTCCGCGCCCGCCAGGGCCAGGGCGCCTGCCGCGGTGCAAAGAGACCCAATGGCTAAGAAAATGCTTATTGACGCCACCCACGCGGAAGAATGCCGCGTCGTGGTGGTCGACGGAACCAGGGTTGACGAGTTCGATTTCGAAAGCGTCAACAAACGGCAACTTGCCGGAAACATCTACCTTGCAAAGGTAACCCGCGTCGAACCCTCGCTTCAGGCCGCTTTCGTCGATTACGGAGGCAACCGGCACGGCTTCCTCGCCTTCTCGGAGATTCACCCGGACTACTATCAGATCCCGGTGGCCGACCGCGAGGCGCTGCTGGCCGAAGAGCGCGCCTACGAGCAGTCGCTGGAGGAAGAAGAGGACAAGCCGGCCAAGCCGAAATCCCGCTCCCGCTCGCGCTCCCGCTCGAGGGCGAAGGCCGAGGAGGCGAATAACGGCGACGCCGTGGAGACAGGCGAAGTCGCCGGATCGATTCCGGGAATGGATGTCGTCGATCTGGGCGAGGAAGCGGCAGAGGAAAACGCCGGGATCGCCGAGCACGCGCCGGCCTCCGCCGAGAGCGGAATCGATGACAGCACCGACAACGAGGTCGAAACCGACGACGACTCCGACCACTATGACGATCGGTCCGACGCCTCGGCGCGCGACTCCGAGATCGAGTCCGTCGCCGACGAGGATGTCAGCGACGAGATCCGCCAGCCGCGCAAGCCGCGGCCCAAGCGTTACAAGATCCAGGAAGTGATAAAGGTGCGCCAGATCCTTCTGGTGCAGGTCGTCAAGGAGGAACGCGGCAACAAGGGTGCCGCGCTGACCACATATCTCAGCCTCGCCGGGCGCTATTGCGTGCTGATGCCCAACACGGCGCGCGGCGGCGGGATCAGCCGCAAGATCACCAACGCGGCCGACCGCAAGAAGCTCAAGGAGATCGCGAACGAGATCAAGGTGCCGGAAGGCGCCGGGCTGATCATCCGCACCGCGGGCGCCAAGCGCACGAAGGCCGAGATCAAGCGCGACTATGAATACCTTCAGCGCCTGTGGGAGCAGATCCGCGAACTGACGCTGAAATCCATCGCGCCCGCGCCGATCTACGAAGAGGGCAACCTGATCAAGCGGTCGATCCGCGACCTCTATAACCGCGACATCGACGAGGTGCTGGTCGAGGGGGAACAGGGCTATCGCGTGGCCAAGGACTTCATGAAGATGATCATGCCGTCCCACGCCAAGAACGTGCGGCATTACACCGACCCGCTGCCGCTTTTCGCGCGCTATCAGGTCGAAAGCTACCTGAACTCGATGTTCAATCCGACGGTTCAACTGAAATCCGGCGGCTACATCGTGATCGGCGTGACCGAGGCGCTGGTGGCGATCGACGTGAACTCGGGCCGGGCCACCAAGGAAGGCTCGATCGAGGACACCGCGACCAAGACCAACCTGGAGGCGGCCGAGGAGGTCGCCCGCCAGCTGCGCCTGCGCGACCTTGCCGGGTTGATCGTCATCGACTTCATCGACATGGACGAGCGGCGCAACAACGCCGCCGTCGAGAAGCGCTTCAAGGACAAGCTGAAGACCGACAGGGCACGTATCCAGGTGGGCCGCATCTCGGGCTTCGGCCTTCTCGAGATGTCGCGCCAGCGCCTGCGTCCCGGCATGATCGAGGCGACGACCCAGCCATGCCCGGCCTGTCACGGCACCGGGCTGATCCGCTCGGACGACAACCTGGCGTTGTCGATCCTGCGCCAGCTCGAGGAGGAGGGCGTACGCGGCCGCTCGAAAGAGCTGCTGTTGAAGGCGCCGGTCGGGATCGTGAACTTCCTGATGAACCAGAAGCGCGAGCACATCGCCCAGATCGAGGCGCGCTATGGCGTGTCGGTGCGGATCGAGGCGGACCCGTTCCTGATCAGCCCCGATTTCTCGATCGAGCGGTTCAAGACGGCCACCCGCGCCGTGCCCGAGGTCACCGCGCCGGTCATCTCGGTGGACACCTCGGACATGCCCGAGGTCGAAGAGACCCCCGATGAGCCCGCCGAACCCCGCAACGAGCCGAAGGGCGAGGAGGGCGCGCCGCCGCCCAAGAAAAAGCGCCGCCGCCGCCGCCGCGGCAAGAAGGGAGGCTCGGGCAATGGCGACCAGCAGAACGGTGGCCAGCAGAACAGTGGCCAGCAGAACGGTGATCAGCAGAACGGTGATCAGCAGAATGGCGCTGATCAAGGCGGTAACGCGCCGGACGGCGAGGGCCGGAACCAGCC
>JBAVQZ010000547.1:0-2669 GCA_049694515.1 Paracoccaceae bacterium
TCAGCGCGATCAGGCCGATCGACACCAGGCCGAGCAGCCGCAGCCGGTCGGCCGCCCGCACCAGCGGCCGACGCCAGCGGGTGTGATCGTCCAGCACGGCGCCGGGGGCTTCGGCCGAAAGCCGCAGCCGGAGCCCTTCGGCGTCATATCCCGCATCCGTTTCCTTCAACTCGATCAGCTGCGGCAGGGGAAGGCTGTCCACCGGCAGGTCAGGGCCGAACCAGGGCGCCAGAAGCGCGCGCTGCTCGTCCTTGCTCAGCACGCGCGGCTCCGTGACGCCGGGCGTGGTTCGCAAAACCTCCATCACCGCATCGGTCTGCGCTTGCATCTGGCCCTCCGGTGCGGAAATGCGCACCGTCGCGGTGCGGGCCAGCGCATCGGCCCAGCGGTCCGCCAGCCGTCCCGTCGCCAGCGACAACGCCAGCGCGAACACTGCCAGAAAGGCCATCGCGGCCGCGGTGAACAGTGTCAGTTTCACCGTCATCCCGGTCGGCGGCACAACCCGGTCGGCCTGCGCGTCCCCGCGCAGCAGCGTCTTAAGGCGGATCAGGGTCGCGCCGCTCACAGGTCGGCCCCGGCAAGCTGGATGTGCCGGTCCTTGATCCGCAGCACCCGGGCCGAGACGCGGGATTTGGCGGTGCGGATCAGGTTCAGGTCATGCGTGGCGATCAGGATGGCCTTTCCCATCCGGTTCAGCTCCACCAGAAGTTGCAGCAGTCGGAGCGACATATCCCAGTCCACGTTGCCGGTGGGCTCGTCGGCCAGGATCACGTCAGGGGACATGATGATTGCGCGCGCCAGCGCCGCCCGCTGCCGCTCTCCGCCCGACAGCTCGGGCGGGCGGGACGACGCCTGCGCCGAAAGCCCGACCCAGGCAAGCAACTCCTCCAGTGCGCCGGTCTCGGCCTCGCGGCCTGTCGCCGTAAAGGGCAGGATCACGTTTTCGTCCAGCGGCAGGTGATCCAGGAACTGGCAGTCCTGATGCACGACGCCGATCCGCTGACGGGTGCGCGCCACGTCGTCCCGGTTCATCTCGCGCAAGTCGCGGCCGAACAGCTTCACATCGCCCGCCGACGGCACCAGCTCGCCATAGCAGAGCTTGAGCAGGGTCGTCTTTCCCGCACCCGACGGCCCGGTCAGGAAATGGAACGAACCGGGCGCCAGCCGCAGGTTGATATCGGACAGCAGTTCGCCGCCGCCATAGCTGTGGGCAACCTTGTCCAGCTCGATCACGTGGCTCTCCGATCCCTGTTGAGAGTGTTTTGCCCGACACAGGCGCGGGTTTCAATTGCGTGAGACCGCAAATGCTTTGAATTTTCCGGCGGGTTGATACAACATAGGCGAAACATTGGTAGAAACGCAGCGTGACGAACACGTGCGGAAAGGGGCAGGATGCGATTGATTTGCCCGAATTGCGACGCGCAGTACGAAGTTGACGATGCCGTTATCCCCGCAGGCGGGCGTGACGTGCAATGCTCCAATTGCGGGCATACATGGTTTCAGAACGCCGCGCGCGAAGCGGAGCGGCCGGCCGAATCCGAAACGGAGACGGAACCCGAGACCGCTGCACCGCGCGAAACGGAACGGCCCGAGCCGGCGGACGAAAACCCCGCCACAGCAGAGGCGGCGCCCCCCGATACCGAGGAGGAGGCGCTCGAAGGGGCTCCGGAAAGACCCGGCACGGCGCATCGGCGGCAATCCCTGGACGAGGATGTGCTGGGCGTACTTCGCGAGGAAGCCGAGCGCGAGGCCGAAGCGCGCCGGGCCGAGGGGCGCGGGGACGGTCTTGAAAGCCAGCCCGACCTGGGTCTGGAAGAGGACACCGCCGCCGGAAGCTCCCGCAACGGACTGAAAGAGCGCATGGCGCGTTTGCGCGGCGTGCATCCGGAAGACGAGCCTTCTGTCAGTTCGGCCGGGTCCAACGCGCGCCGCGACCTTCTTCCCGACATCGAGGAGATCAACTCGACTCTTCGCGCCGCATCCGACCGGCCCGGTGGGGATGGGGCGGTTCTGGAAAACACCGAATTGCCGCGCAAACGCAGCGGCTTCGGCGTCGGGTTCGGCATCGTGGTGCTGATCGCCGCGCTACTGGTAGGCATCTACATCACCGCCCCCGCCATCTCGGTGATGATTCCCGGCGCGGAGCCGGTCATGGCGACATACGTCGCCGCGATGGACAATGCGCGCGTTGCGCTGAACCATGCGGTGACGAACGGCCTTGAATGGCTTACGGCCGCGATCGTCAGCATGACCAGCTAGAAAGCGGCCGCCTCAGAACCGGTCCAGAAGGCGCTTGAGGTAGTCCAGTTCGACATCCGGGCGGCTCTGATCGGACGACCGGCGACGGATTTCGTCCAGAAGCTCCCGCGCACGACCATAGACGTCCTCGCCCTGGAGCATGTTCTGGTCGGTGCCCACACGCCCCTGTGCGCCGCTCTCGCGCCCCAGCGGGTCGCGTTGCAGGTTCGGGTCCGCGCTGCCCATCGAACGACCCTGCTGGCCGGGACTGTTCTGTTGCTGCTGCTGGGCCAGCGCATCGCCGAGGTTCCGCATCCCGTCGCGCAGCGCGTCCATCGCCTCGGACTGATCGTCCAGCGCGCCCGCAAGATCGTCGTTGCGCAGCGCCTGCTCGGCCCGGTCCATCGCGCGGCCGGCGCGGTCCAGCGCGT
>JBAVQZ010000548.1:0-1569 GCA_049694515.1 Paracoccaceae bacterium
GCCTCGGACCGTCTGGCCGCGGTCATGGCCGCGGCGGGCGTGGGGCAGGGCGACCGGGTGGCCGTCCTGCTGGCGCAGCACCCGGCCGTGCTGATCGCCCATTTCGCTGCGATGAAGCTGGGCGCCATCGGCCTGCCGCTGTTCACGCTGTTCGGTGCCGATGCGCTGGAATACCGGCTGGCCGACAGCGGCGCGACGCTGGTTGTGACGGATGCGGACGGCGCGGAAAAGATCGCCGCGATCCGCGACCGGCTTCCGGCGCTGTCCGACGTGCTCTCGCTCGACGGGGGGCCGGCGCGGGCGTTCTGGAAGGAGATCGCGACCGCAGAGCCGTTCGCCGACCGCGTGGCGACGCGCGCCGACGATCCGGCAGTTCTGATCTATACGTCCGGCACAACAGGCCCGCCCAAAGGCGTGCTGCACGCGCACCGCTTCCTGCTGGGGCATCTGCCCTCGATCGAGTTGCACCATCGCAGCTTTCCGCAGCCGGGCGACTGCGGCTGGACGCCGGCGGACTGGGCCTGGATCGGCGGGCTGATGGATATGGCGATGCCCTGTCTTTACTACGGGGTGCCCGTCGTCGCCCGCCGTATGCCCAAGTTCGACCCGGCCGAGGCGTGGGCGCTGATCGACCGGCTGCAGGTGCGCAACCTGTTCCTGCCGCCCACGGCGCTGAAGCTGATGCGCCGCACGCCGGTGCCCGAGGGGGTGAGCATCCGCTCTATCGGGTCGGGCGGCGAAAGCCTGGGCGCCGATCTTCTGGCCTGGTCACGCGAGGTGCTGGGTGTGGCGATCTGCGAATTCTACGGCCAGACCGAATGCAACCTGGTCGTCACCTGCGTGCCCGAGTTGATGGAGGCGCCGCCCGGCGCGATGGGCATGGCCGTGCCGGGCCACGAGGTGGCGGTGCTGCGCGCCGACGGCACCCGCGCCGACCCGGACGAGCTGGGCGAGATCTGCGTGAAGCGCGGCACGCCGGTGATGTTCCTGGAATACCGGGGCAAGCCCGAAAAGACCGCCGAGAAATTCATCGGCGATTGGATGCGAACCGGCGACTTGGGCCGCTGCGACGATGAGGGTGTGTTCACCTATGTCTCGCGCGACGACGACGTGATCACCTCGTCGGGCTACCGCATCGGCCCGTCGGAAATCGAGAACTGCCTGACCGCGCATCCCGACGTGGTGATGGCCGCCGTGGTGGGCGAGCCCGACCCCGAGCGCACCGAGATCGTCGTGGCCCACGTTGTCCTGCGCGAGGGCGCGACGTGGGAGGGCCTGCCCGAAACCCTGATCCGCATGGTGCGCGAGCGCGTCAGCCCGCATGTCGCGCCCCGCAAGGTGATCCGTGCCGACAGCCTGCCAATGACCACCACCGGCAAGATCATGCGCCGTGCCTTGCGGGGGTAGGGACGGCCGGGCGGTGGGCGGTCAACCGCGCCCCGGCAGCTTCCGCATCGCCGCCTTGGCCGGGCTGTCGCGCCATTCGGGATGAGTTTTTCCCGCCTCTTTCAACGCGCGTGAAAAGCGCAGATAGGCCGCGGGCGTGGGCAGGCGGGGGATATGCGCCAG
>JBAVQZ010000549.1:0-29586 GCA_049694515.1 Paracoccaceae bacterium
CGGCCAAGCGGCTGGGACTGCCCGCCGGACGCCTCGCCGCCGGCGCGCCGGCCGACCTGGTGCTGTTCGATCCGGACGCGCCCTTCGTGCTGGACCGTTTCACCCTGCGGTCGAAATCAAGAAACACGCCGTTCGACGGGGCGCGGATGCAGGGCCGCGTGCTGGCCACCTTCGTGGCGGGCGAGCGGGTCTTCGGAGAGGTCTGAGAAATGCCCGAGATCGTCACCCCGCCAACCGTTCTGGCCATCGTCGCAGTGCTGGCCTACCTGCTGGGCGCGGTGCCCTTCGGCATCGTCATGGCGCGGGCCTTCGGGCTGGGTGATCTGCGCAAGATCGGATCGGGCAATATCGGCGCCACCAACGTGCTGCGCACCGGCAACAAGCCCGCCGCCTTCCTGACGCTGGTGCTGGATGCGGCCAAGGGCGGAATCGCGGTGCTGATCGCCCGGGCGCTGGTGGGCGAGGACGCCGCGCAGTTGGCGGGTCTCGCGGCCTTTCTGGGCCATATATTCCCGGTCTACCTGGGATTTCGCGGCGGCAAGGGGGTCGCCACTTTCCTGGGCACCCTGATGGCACTGGCCTGGCCGGTGGGGCTGGCCGCCTGCGCGACATGGCTGATCGTGGCGGTGGTGACCCGCTATTCCTCGCTCTCGGCGCTGATCACGGCGGCGCTGTCGCCGCTTTTCATGATCTATACCGGCAACGGACGGCTCGTGGTCCTTGGCATCCTGCTGACCGTGCTGATCTATATCCGCCATTGGAAGAACCTGCAGCGGCTGAAGGCCGGCACTGAACCACGGATCGGCAATAAATGACTCGCCGCGCCGAAATCCGCGCATTTTCCCGCAAAAAATGCTAGGTTCCCCGCGTTTCAGGAACGAGGGAGAAAAAAATGGATTTTCAGACAGCCGTCCGGACATGCCTTTTGAAATACGCCACGTTCACCGGCAGAGCCCGGCGGGCCGAGCTTTGGTGGTTCGTGCTGTTCAACCTGCTTGTCCAGATCGTCATGAGCCTGCTTGACGGCATCCTCGGAATAGCCCTGTTGTCGGTGCTGTTCTCGCTGGCGATGATCGTGCCCAACATCGCCGTCGGCGTGCGTCGGCTGCATGACCTGGACAAGTCGGGCTGGTGGTATCTGCTGGTGCTGATCCCGGTGATCGGCGCGCTGATCCTGATCTTCTTCTTCATCCAGCGCGGCACCGTGGGCCCGAACCGTTTCGGCGCCGATCCGCTGGCGGAGGAAGACACGGTCCCCGCCTGACCGCGGTTCAATAGCTGTATTCGGCGTAGATCCGGCTGAGATCGCCGCTCCACTCGCCGTGATACGTCTCCAGCAACTCGTCGGCGGGCACCTTGGCGTCCTCGACGCTGTCCTCCAGCGCGTGCAGGAAATGCCGCTCGTCGGGCACCATCCCGCCCGCGCCCGGCCGGGCGCGGGCGCGCAGTCCGGCGCGCGATATGTCGAGCACCTGGCCCGCAAGCTCGCGCATGTCGATGCCGCCGACACGGGCCTGCAGCGCGTCTTTCGCCGCGGCGACGCGAAGCGCCTCGCGCGTCTCGGCGTCCCAGCGCTTCACCAGATCCCAGGCCGCGTCCAGCGCGGTCTGATCGTAGAGAAGGCCGACCCAGAAGGCCGGCAGCGCGCAAAGCCGACGCCACGGCCCACCGTCGGCGCCGCGCATCTCCATGAATTTCTTGATCCGCGCCTCGGGAAAGATCGTCGTCAGGTGGTCGGCCCAGTCCGACAGGGTGGGCGTTTCGCCCGGTAGTGCCGGCAGACGCCCCTTCATGAAATCGCGGAACGACTGGCCCAGCGCGTCGATATACTTGCCGTCGCGATAGACGAAATACATCGGCACATCGAGCGCGTAATCCACGTATCGTTCGAACCCCATCCCGTCTTCGAACACGAAGGGCAGCATTCCCGTGCGTGACGCGTCCAGATGCTGCCAGACCCATGAGCGGTAGGATTTCATGCCGTTGGGCTTGCCCTCGAAAAAGGGCGAGTTGGCAAAGAGAGCGGTGGCCACAGGTTGCAGTGCCAGCGCCACGCGAAACTTCCGGACCATGTCCGCCTCGGAACCGAAATCCAGATTCACTTGCACGGTGCAGGTGCGCCGCATCATCGTGGTGCCCGTGGTGCCGACCTTGCCCATATAGGCATCCATCAGCTTGTAACGGCCCTTGGGCATCAGCGGCATCTGGTCGTGGGTCCAGATCGGCGCGGCCCCCAATCCGATGAAACCGACGCCGACCTCGTCGGCGATCCCCTTCACCTCGCGCAAATGGGTGTTCACCTCGTCACAGGTCTCGTGGATATTGTCGAGCGGCGCGCCCGACAGCTCCAGCTGGCCGCCGGGTTCCAGGCTGACATTGGCGCCGCCCTTTTCCAGCCCGATCAGATAGCCGGCCTCTTCCACCGGCTTCCAGCCGTGGCGGTCGCGCAGCCCTTCGAGAACCGCCAGGACCGAGCGTTCCCCGGCATAGGGGATCGGCTTGAGCGTGTCCTTGCAATAGCCGAACTTCTCATGCTCGGTGCCGATGCGCCAGTCTTCCTTCGGCTTGCAGCCGTCCGCAAGGTATTGAGCAAGTTGGTCGAAACTCTCGATCGGCCCGCCGCCGGACTGAGGAATGGACATGTGGGACAGGCTCCGATCTGTTCGCGCGTTTCTGCGGCCAAGACCTGCGTCGCCGCGCCGGTCAAGTCAAGGCCAGCCGCCGCTTTCGCCGCCAGACCGTGACGGCGCCGCTTGCGGGCGTGCGGTCCAGCGCAGCCAGAATTCGCGCGGGCTCGGCCCCCGGCAGTGCCACGAAGGCGTCGAACAGCGCCTCGGCGCCGGACGCGGCAGCCGGGATCGACAGGGGCGGGCCGCCCTCCTGCCGGATTCTCCAGCAGGGGCGGCCGGCGGCATTGAAGGCCAGCGTGATCTCGGTCACTTCGCTGAGCGCGGCAAAGCCGCCGTCCGCCGCCGCGAGATAGGTGATCTGTCCTTCCGTCACCTCGACGACCCCGGGAGCCTCGCCCCCGCGGAGGAACCGCAGCCTCCTCCAGGCGACATACCCCACCGCCAGGCCCAGTGCCGCAGCGCACAGGCCCAGTGCGTGAAAGAACAGACCGCCAAGGGAGTAGATCCACCCACCTGCCAGCAAGATTACACCGCCGAACAGCACCTCGCGCCAGCGCAGGATCGCGCGCTTCAGTTCCGGCCGGACGAAGCTCATCGGTCCGCACTCCCGGCCCGCGTGTCATAGGGGGCCCTGATCGCCTCGAACCGCATCGGCGCGAAATCGCGGATCATGGTCGGCTTGCCGATCTGCCCGTCCGGCGCGACGCCGCATTCATGAAGCGCCCCCTGCGCCGCGAACTGGAGGTGCCGGCCGCGCATCTCGGCCCATTCCCAATCCGGGCAGTCCTGCATGGCGCCAGTCGCCGCGTTGACCAGCCCATAGCGGTTGGAAATCATCGAGCGGTTCTTGGCCGCCACCTCGAAGGACAGGCGAAGCCGCCAATCACCGGCGCAAGGACGTGTCAGAACCGTGTCGTACCGCGTGGTCCCTTCGCTTTGCTGCCATCCACGTTGCCGCATCATCGCGGCATAGAGATCGCCCATGTGGAACCCGTCGGTCGAATGCGGATAGGCACGCCGGTCGGGCTCGGCCGTGAGTTCCACGCAGTCGTCGAACGTCCCTTCGCCGCCGTTAAGCCAGACCGTTCCGGGCGCCGTAAAGGCGCCGCCGCCGAACCATGTATCCGACTGGGCGAAGAAGGCGACCGCGTGAAGCCAGGGCGCTCGCGACACCGCGGTGTACCATCCGCCGGAGGGCGATTGCGGGTTACCGGTGCCCCCGAAATAGATGAAATTCCGCCCGTCCGGCGACAGGTCGCTGCGGTGTTCGTAAATCCGTCCCTTCAGCCACTGGCCCATCTCGAAAGCGTGGCTGTCCCGGTCCCAGCCTATGGTCGCGACCTGCCCGCTGGGGCCGCGTCGAAGGATGATCGCAGCCGCGCAATCGCGCGCCGTGATGACGTGCAGCCTCGGCGCTCTCATGCCCAGTCCCCAAGCGTCGATTGCCATAGCGTCAGCGCGGCAATGGCGGCAGTGTCAGCGCGCAGAACACGAGGGCCAAGGCTGACCGCGGTCGCGAAGGGCAACGCGCCAAGCCGCGCCCGCTCCTCCTCCGAAAAGCCGCCCTCGGGGCCGATCACGATGGCCCATTTTTCACCCGCTTTCCCGGCGTCCAGCGCGGCGCGGGCCCCCGCGAGCGCCTCGTCGCAGAACATCAGGCGGCGATCGGCCGGCCAGTCGGACAGCACCTTGTCGAGCTTTTGCAAATCCGCGACCTCGGGCACGAAGGTGCCGCCGCATTGCTCGGCCGCCTCGACCGCATGAGCCTGGAGCCGGTCGCGCCGGATCCGTTCGGAATTGGTGAAATCGGTCTGCACCGGGCAGATCCGCGCCGCGCCCATCTCGGCGGCTTTCTCGACGATGAAGTCGGTCCGCTGCTTCTTGATCGGCGCGAAAAGAAGCCACAGGTCGGGCGGCGGCTGCAACGGCCTTGTCTGGCGCAGGCAGACCAGCGTGCCGCCCTTCTTTCCGGCCTCCTGCACGCCGGCCAGCCATTCGCCGCTTCGACCGTCGAACACGGCGATCTCGTCGCCCGTCCCCAGCCGCATGACGCCGAAAAGATAATGCGCCTGGTCCCGCGTCAGAGGAATGGTTTGCCCCGCCCCGAGCGGGTGCTCTACATAGAGGCGTATCTTTGCTGCCGACCGGGTGCTCATGGGAAAAGACGATATGACCGGGACAAGCGGAACGCCAGAGGGCGGAGACCAGGTTTATGACGCCGTGAAAGGCAACTGGGTGGACCGCCACGCGCCGGCCGGGCTGCGACCGTATCTGCGGCTGTCGCGCGCGGATCGGCCGATTGGCACATGGCTGCTGCTTCTGCCGTGCTGGTGGGGCGTTCTGCTGGCGGCAAACTCGACGGGTTGGCGCTGGTTCGATATGTGGATCATCGCAGGCTGCGGCATCGGCGCCATACTGATGCGCGGGGCGGGCTGCACATGGAACGACATCACCGACCGGGACATCGACGGCAGCGTGGCGCGCACCCGGTCGCGGCCGATCCCGTCAGGGCAGGTGACTGCGAAACAGGCCGGAATCTGGCTTGCCGCGCAGGCGATCGTCGCGCTTTTCATCCTGCTCACCTTCAACAGAGCGGCGATCGCGCTTGGCATAGGCTCGCTGGCCCTGGTCGCCATCTACCCGTTCGCCAAGCGCTTCACCTATTGGCCGCAGATATTCCTGGGACTGGCCTTCAACTGGGGCGCGCTGCTGGCCTGGACGGCGCATACCGGAAGCCTGGGCCTGCCGGCGGTGTTCCTGTATCTCGCCGGGATCTGCTGGACGATCTTCTATGACACGATCTATGCCCACCAGGACAAGGAGGACGACGCGTTGATCGGCGTGAAGTCCACCGCGCTGCTGTTCGGCACGGACACGCCGCACCACTTGCGCCTGTTCATGATGGCCAGCGTCCTGCTGATGACCGTTGGCATCGTCATGGCGCTGATCGGCGACGCGGGAATCGTGAAAATGGTTATCGGCATCGCAGGGGCGTGGGCGTTCGGCTGGCACATGACCTGGCAACTCACCCGCCTGAACATCGACGACGGCGACACCTGCCTGCGGCTTTTCCGCGCGAACCGCGATGCCGGGCTGATCCCTGCGCTGTTTCTCGCCGCCAGCCTTCTGGTGTGATTGCGCCCGGCGGCGCGGACATTTACAGAAAACCCCGACAGGGAACGACCGGAGCACCCCGAGCGAATGCGCCTCACCCCCAATCTGATTGCCCTTTCGGCGATCCTTCTTGCCGCGATTCTGGCCATCACCAGCGCGGTTCTCGCCGCAAATATCGTTGAAAGCCGTGAGACGCGCGAAATCCGCAGCGCCCTGGCCGACGAAGGGATAACCTGGGCGAAGGTGCAGGCCGACGGCTTGCAGGTCCACCTGACCGGCACCGCCCCGACCGAGGCCAAGCGGTTCCGCGCCCTGACGATCACCGGCCGATACGTCGATGCCGCCCGCGTGATTGACGAGATGGAGATCACCCCGTCGAAACCGGTGGAGGCGCCGAAGTTCTCGCTGGAGCTTCTGCGCAACGAATCCGGCGTGTCGATGATCGGGCTGATCCCCGCGGGGGAGGGGCGCGACGCCATCGCCGCCGCCGTCGGCGACGCGGCGGACGGTGTCAAGGTGACCGACATGCTCAACACCGCCGACTACCCGGCGCCCGAGGGATGGCAGGCGGCGCTCGACTTCGGCCTCGATGCGCTGGAACTGCTCCCCCGCTCGAAGATCTCGATCGCGGCGGACGCGGTGTCCATCACCGCGATTTCCGACAGTCCCAGCCGCAAGAAAAAGCTGGAATCCGATCTTGCCCGGAAGGCGCCGGACGGGGTGCAGGTGGCGATCGACATATCGGCGCCGCGCCCGGTGATCACGCCCTTCACCCTTCGCTTCCTGATCGACGAGGACGGGGCGCGCTTCGACGCCTGCGCCGCCGACACGCCCGAGGCGCAAAAGCGCATCCTTGCCGCCGCCCACGCCGCCGGACTGGACGACAAAGCGCAATGCACCATCGGCCTGGGCGTGCCCTCGCCGCATTGGGCGGATGCGGTCGAAAAGGGTATCAACGCGCTGGCCGAGATCGGCGGCGGCAACCTCACCTTCTCGGATGCCGACGTGACGCTCATCGCCGCGGTCGGCACGCCGCAGGCCGAGTTCGACAGGATCGTCGGCGCGCTGGATTCCGACCTGCCCGAGGTCTTTTCCCTGCATGCCGTGCTGCCCAAGCCACCTGAACCGGAAAGCGGCAAAGACGACGGCCCGCCGGAATTCGTCGCCACGAAAAGCCCCGAAGGACTGGTTCAGATGCGCGGCCGCATGACCGACGAATTGACCCGCACCGCGACCGAGAGCTATGCGCGCTCACGCTTCGGCATAGACCAGGTGAATGGCGGCCTGCGGCTGGATGACAGCTTGCCCGACGGCTGGCCGCTAAGGGTTCTGACGGGTCTGGAGGGGCTGGCGGAATTGAAAAACGGCCGCGTGCTGGTGCAGCCGGATTTCGTGGGCCTCAGCGGCGAAACCGGCGATCCCGACGCCAACGCCCGGATCGCCCGGCTGTTCGGCGAAAAGCTTGGCGACGCACAGAATTTCAAGATCGACGTGAAATACCAGGAACAACTCGACCCGACGTCGTCCCTGCCCTCGCCGCAAGAATGTGTGGACCGGATCCACGCCATCCAGGAAAAGCAGAAGATCACGTTCGATCCGGGCTCGGTCACCGTGCAGGGCGACTCCCTGAAGGTCGTGGACAAGATCGCCGACGTGCTCAAGGACTGTCCGGACGTGAAGATGGAAATCGGCGGCCACACCGACAGCCAGGGCCGCGAAGAGATGAACCAGCAACTCAGCCAGCAGCGCGCGAATGCGGTGCTGACCGCTCTGATCGCGCGGCGCATCCTGACCAGCAACCTGACGGCGAAGGGCTATGGCGAAAGCCAGCCCATCGCCGACAACGACACCGAAGAGGGACGTGAGGCGAACCGGCGCATTGAATTCAAGCTGATTTTACCCGAAGACGAAGAGACAGCACCGGGAGACGCAGCAGTCGCGGAAAAGGCCGGAAACAGCGACGACCCGGACGCCGCGGCGCAGGACGCCGAAACGACCGCCGCCGACACCGAAACAGGGACGGACAGCGCCGATGAACAGAACTGAATTCATCGTGGCCACGGCCATAATCCTTTTCGTGGCCTTCCTGATGGGCTGGTTCGCCTCGTGGTTGGTCCACCGCCTGTCGAGGGCCACGCAGTCCGACATGAACGAACTGGACAAGATGGCGCATGATCTGCACGAGGCAGAAGAGACGCGCGACCAGGCCATAACCTATCTGCAGCAGCGCGAAGCGGAACTGACCAATCAACTGAGCCAGACCGAGGCGGAACTGCGCGCCGCGATGGACGGGCTGCGCGAGGCCCGGCAGGAAGCGGAAGAGCTGCGCGCCTATCTGGAGCGCAAGAACGCCGCCAACTGACGGCGGGCGTCCGCCGCCACAATCCCGCCAAACACGTGAAGGCCGCGGTCAGCCTCCTTTGTGCCAGCGCGTCAGCGCCTCTTCGTCCTGTTCCTTGCTCGCCACCCATCCCGCGCCGGTTTCGGTGATTTCCTTCTTCCAGAACGGCGCGCGGGATTTCAGGTAATCCATCAGGAACTCCGCCGCGGCGAAAGCGTCGCTCCGGTGCGGCGCGGCGGTGGCGACCATCATGATCATCTCGCCAGGCGCCATTTCCCCGAAACGGTGGATGATCAGGCAATCCTTCAGCGCCCATCGGGTCCGCGCCTCGGCCTCAATCTTCTGCAGCGCGCGTTCGGTCATGCCGGGATAATGCTCGATGACCATGCGGCTCAGTGCCTCGCCGTCCAAATCGCGCACGATCCCCGTGAAGGTCACGACCGCACCGGCATCGTGCCGCCCGGCGGCAAAGGCGTTGGCCTCGGCGCCCAGGTCGAACGGCGCCTGCTGCACGCGCACGGCCATCGGTCAGCCTCCGGTCATCGGCGGGAAAAAGGCCACCTCGCGCGCACCGTCGAGCGGTGCGTCGAAATCGGTCAGGTCCTGGTCCACCGCCACACGCAGCGCCGACAGGTCGGCGAAGGCGGCGGCGTAACGCTCTTCCCGCGCCTTCAGCTCGTCAACCAGCGCGCCCACCGTTGCGGCCGAAGTCTCAACCTGCTCTTTCGGCAGGCCGATACGCTCACGCACCCAGGCGAAATAAAGAACGTCGATCATCACGCCTCCTCGTCGCGCAGAAAGGGCAGCGCCTTGACGAAATAATCCCAGCCGGTCATCACGGTCAGTGCGGCGGCGACCCAGATCAGCACAAGCCCGCCATACCATGTGAGTAGCATAAGCTGATATTTCCACCCCAGGCCCAGATCGTCCGGCACCTGATCCGTCACGACCTGGGCGAAGGTCGCCGCATCCATGCCCTGGCTCAACATGCCGACATGATGTTCCAACACACCCTCGGCGAACAGCACGGCGATCGCCACCATCTGCAACATGGTCTTCCACTTGGCCAGACGGGTGACCTTCAACAGGCCCGCCGTGTCGCCCAGAAACTCGCGCAGCCCGGACACGAACACCTCGCGGAACAGAATCAGCGTCGCGGGCAGAACAAGCAGAACCGGCATTCCGGCATAGCCGGTCACAACCAGAAGCGCGATCACCACCATTGCCTTGTCGGCGATCGGGTCGAGCATCGCGCCGAACTTGCTGACCTGTCCCCATCTGCGCGCCAGATGGCCGTCGAACCAGTCGGTCAGGGCAGCGCCGACGAACAGGACAAGGCCCAGCCAATCCGCCCAGGGCCGCGGCAGCACCAGAAAGGCGACCGCGACTCCCGGCGCGGCCAGCAGCCTGATCACCGTCAGGATATTGGGGAGCGTCCATGTCATGGCAAAAGCCTTACCCCGTCAGCCCTTCTCATGGAAGAAGTCATGAATGGTTTCAGCCATTCCGGCAGAAATTCCTTCCACCGCCTTGAGATCGGCCAGCCCGGCGCGGCTGACCGCCTTGGCGCTTCCGAAATGGGTCAGAAGCGCCCGCTTGCGCGTGGCCCCGACGCCGGGGATCTCGTCCAGCGGGGTCGCGCCCACGGCCTTCGCGCGTTTCTGGCGATGCGCCCCGATGGCGAAGCGGTGCGCCTCGTCGCGCAGGCGCTGGATGAAATACAGCACCGGGTCGTTGTGACGCAGCGCAAAGGGGCGCGCGCCTGGACGGTGAAACTCCTCTTTCCCGGCGTCGCGGTCGATGCCCTTGGCGACTCCGACCACGGGGATGTCGGCAACCCCCAGCTCGGCCATGATCCCGGCCACCGCGCCGACCTGCCCGGCGCCGCCGTCGATCAGCAGCAGGTCGGGCCATGCCTCTCCCTGCCGGTCGGGGTCCTCCTTCAGCAGGCGTTTGAAGCGCCGGGTCAGCACCTCTTTCATCATGCCGAAATCGTCGCCGGGGGTCAGATCGTCGCCCGTGATGTTGAACTTGCGATACTGGCTTTTGACGAAGCCGTCGGGCCCGGCCACGATCATCGCGCCCACCGCGTTGGTGCCCTGGATATGCGAGTTGTCATAGACCTCGATCCGCTGCGGCGGGGCGTCCAGCCCGAACGCCTCGGCCAGACCCGACAGCAGCTTGCCCTGAGTTGCCGTCTCGGCCATCCGGCGGGCCAGACTTTCGCGGGCGTTGCGCGCGGCGCCTGCGACAAGCTCGGCCTTCTCGCCCCGCTGCGGAACCGTGACGGACACCTTGCGGCCGGCCTTGTCGCTCAACGCCTCTTCCATCAGGTCGCGATCCTCGATGTCGTGCGACAGCAGCAGCAGCCGGGGGGGCTGCTTGTTGTCGTAGAACTGGCCGAGAAAGCCTTGCAGCACCTCGGCCTCCTCCGCGCCCGAGCCGGTGCGGGGATAGTAATCGCGGTTACCCCAGTTCTGGTTCGCCCGGATGAAGAAGACCTGAACGCAGGCCTGCCCGCCCTCGATGTGCAGCGCAATCACGTCCGCCTCGGCCACGCCGCGCGGATTGATGCCCTGCGACGACTGCACCTGGGTCATCGCCCGGATCCGGTCGCGCAGCGCCGCCGCCCGCTCGAACTCCATCTCGGCCGATGCCTCTTCCATCTGGCGGGCCAGGTGCGCTTGCACCTTCGTGCTTTTGCCCTGCAGGAAACGCTCGGCATCCTGCACCAGCGCGGCGTAATCGGCCTTGCTGATATGCCCGACGCAGGGCGCGCTGCACCGCTTGATCTGATACAGCAGACAGGGCCGGGTGCGGCTTTCGAACATCGCGTCCGAGCAGTTGCGCAGCAGAAAGACCTTCTGCAACTGGTTCAGCGTGCGGTTCACCGCGCCTGCGCTGGCGAAGGGGCCGTAATAGCTGCCCTTCGCGGTCTTCGCGCCGCGGTGCTTGGTGATCTGCGGAAAGTCGTGATCCTTTGCGACGAGGATGTTGGGAAAGCTCTTGTCGTCGCGCAGCAGCACGTTGTAGCGCGGTTTGAGCTGCTTGATCAGGTTCTGCTCCAGCAGCAGCGCCTCGGTCTCGGTCTGCGTGGTCAGGAACATCATCGAGGCGGTCTCGCGGATCATTCGCTCGATCCGTCCGGAATGGCCGGCCGGTTTGGCATAGCTCGATACGCGCTTCTTCAGATTGCGCGCCTTTCCGACATAGAGCACCCGGCTTTCGGCATCGAGCATCCGGTAGACGCCGGGGGAATTGTCCAGCGTCGACAGATAGGAGCGGATACAGGCGAATCCCGTCTTGCGGGACTTGTCTCTTGATCCTTCAACCTCTGGTTTTTCTTCTTTCGCCATCGTCACCGTGCCGTGATTCCATGCTTTGGCTGCAATGATACCTTCCCGGAGGCAAGGGAAAACATGTCCACCACTTCTGTGGATAAGTCTGCGAACAACTATTCGACTGCGGGAAATTTTCCTTGTTTTTTGGCGCTTTCGTTACTTTGCACAATTTTTAGGCGGTTTTGTAACCATCTGAATTTGCTTTGTAAATTTTACCATGAGCACAAATCCTTGAAATCACGGGAAAATTCGTAAAGGTTTTGTGAACACCCTGTGACATGTGGACGAACGCACGCAGAACGCGCC
Source organism: Paracoccaceae bacterium (assembly GCA_049694515.1). Taxonomy (GTDB): domain Bacteria; phylum Pseudomonadota; class Alphaproteobacteria; order Rhodobacterales; family Rhodobacteraceae; genus JADQCB01. The sequence goes on from JBAVQZ010000549.1 coordinate 11,733, forward strand.
GAAAGGCCCGATTATTCGGGCCCGACGACATCGGGCGTCTGCCATCCCAGATGCTGCCCGCCGTCCACGCAGATCATCTGCCCGGTCACCGATCGCGCCGAAAGCAGGTAGTCCAGCGCAGCGGTCACTTCCTCCTCGTCCGCGCCCCTTCGCAGGATCGTGGCGGCCCGCTGCGCCTTGAAATGCGTGTGCGACTGGCGCGCGCCGCGCAGGGTCGGGCCGGGGCCGATTCCGTTGACCCGTACATCCGGCGCAAGCGCCTGCGCCGCAGTCCGGGTAAAGGCCCAGAGTCCCATCTTGGCCAGCGTGTAGGTCATGAACTCCGGCGTCAGCTTGTTCACCCGCTGGTCGATCATGTTGACCACCAGGGCGTTGGCCATCGGCTCTCCGCGTTCATCGGTCCCGTGCGGCGGCGCCTGTTCGGCAAATTGCTGGGTCAGCAGGAAAGGCGCGCGCAGGTTCGACTCCATGTGCCGGTCCCAGCTTTCGCGCGTCGCGGTGCGGATCGTGTCATACTCGAAGATCGACGCGTTGTTAATCAGCACCGTCAAGGGCCCGCCCAGCGCGTCCGCCGCCCGGCCCACCAGCACATCGGTCTGCGCCTCGTCCAGAAGGTCGGCCCGCACCGCCACGGCGGCCCGCCCCAGTGCGGCGATCTCCTCGACAACGCCCTCGGCCTCGGTCTGCGAGCCGTGGTAATGCACCGCGACGTCATATCCGCGCCGCGCCAGCAACAGCGCCATCGCGCGGCCCAACCGCTTTCCCGCCCCGGTGACAAGTGCCCTGCCCATCGCGCCCTCCGTCATATCAGCACGCTCACAACATAGGCGGCATAGAGCCCGGTCAAGGCAATGCCCCAGATACGTGTCATGTTCCAACCCAGACACACGAAGGGCGCCAGAAGCAGCGAAGCGGCGAGCATGACCCAGAGATCGAAGCGAAGCATTTCGGGCGGGACCTGCATGTCCCCGACGAAGCTTGCGATCCCGAGGATGGCGAGAAGGTTGAACATGTTCGATCCGATGACGTTGCCCATCGCCACATCGGCCTGGCGCCGGATCGCGGCCATCACCGTCGTCGCAAGCTCTGGCAAGGAGGTGCCCACCGCGATCAGCGTCAGGCCGATCACCGTCTCGCTGACACCCAGTTGCCGGGCGATGCTGACCGCGCTGTCCACAAGGATGTCGGCGCCGAGCGGCAGACCGACGAGGCCCACCACCAGGAAAAGCCCGATCTTCCAGCCGGCAAGGGCGGGATCGACGCCCTCGATCTGCTCCAGTTCTTCACCCTGCGCTTCTTCCTCGGCCCAAAGCGCCCGGCGATGCGCGCGGGCGACGAAAAAGGAATCCGTCAGCATCAGGCCAAGTGCCGCCAACAACACCAGCCCGTGAACCCAGGTGATCGGCCCAAGAAAGCAGGCACCGATCCCCAGCGCCGAGGCCACCAGCATGAAGACATAGGTGCGCCGCGTTTCGACGCGGGTCATGTGCAGGCCCGAGATGATCGCGGGGATCCCGAGGACAAGAAGGACATTCGCGGTGTTCGACCCCACGACATTGCCCAGCGCGATGCCGGGCGCGTTGTCGATCACAGCTTTCACCGAAATCAGGAGTTCCGGCGCCGATGTGCCGAAGGCCACGATCGTCAGGCTGACGATCAGCGCGGGAATACCCATCCGAAGACTCAGGTTCACCGCGCCGCGCACCAGCGCATCGCCCGCCAGCAACAGAATGAGCAGCCCGAGGGCCACAACAAGCAGCTCGACGGCCATTCGGGCGCTAGCCCTTGCGGCAGGGGCACGGCCCCTTGCCAAGCTTGTAGCGTCCGCAATGCGGGCATTTCCCGGGCTTGGACAGGTTCAACGGCTTGCCGCCCGGCCCGGGCAGGCGCAGCCGCCCGAACATGGCCAGAACCAGCATCCCGATCAAGAAAAGACTGACGATCTTGATAATCATGTCACAGCCCGTAACGCGCCCAGAGGGCCCGCTCCTCGACCTCGTCGGCAATCCCGCCCAGCAGGCGCAGCCCGAACCGCTGCAACAGCGAGCGCCGGGCGCCATAGGGAATGAACCGGACCTTTTCGCCGTAGATTTCCTTCATCTTCGGCACCACATGCGCGACGCCGTCCGCCAGCCCCATTTCGACGGCTTTCTCGCCCACCCAGATATTGCCGTTGAACAGATCTTCGGAGGTGCTCAGCCGCGCACCCCGCCGCGCTTTCACATGCGCGATGAAACCCGCATGGATCTGCTCCTGCAAATCCTTCAGCCGGGTCACGTCCTCCGCCTTTTCGGGCTGGAACGGGTCCAGCATGCTTTTCGACCGCCCGGCGGTATAGACCCGGCGCTCCACCCCGTAGCGGGTGATGAACCGATCGAAGCCGAACCCGGCAGATATCACCCCGATCGAGCCGACGATGGAATTGCCGTCCACCCAGATGTCGTCGGCGGCACTTGCCAGGTAATACCCGCCCGAGGCCGCCACGTCCTCGACGAAAGCGTGGACCGGCATTTTCTTCTCGACCGAAAGGCGCCGGATACGCGCCGCGATCAGGGAGCTTTGCGCGGGCGACCCGCCGGGCGAGTTGACGACCAGCGCCACAGCCTTCGGACGGCCCTTGCGGAAGGCCCGCTCGATCACGGGGGCGAGGTCGCAATCATTCAGCCGACTGCCGCCCCGCCCGCCGGTCGCGATCTGTCCCGACAGGCGAACCACGGCAACGGCGGGGTCTGATTTCAGGAAAGGGACCCAGCGTTTCATGGCATGGATGTAGAGTGCCCCGCCCGCCGGAACAAGTCGGCGAGGGCAATGACGGGCTATTGTTGCGTCCCTGCCGTCACGTCAGGCTTGGGCGGGCGGCGCCCAGCGCTTTTCAGGCCGGCATCCAGCCCGAAAAGGAACGCCTCGGTCACCGGCGGGAACGGCGCGCGACCGTCCGTCGCCGGCCGTTCAGGCCGCTCATCCGCGGCCGGCGCCTTCCCACCCATACGGGCCAGCCCCAGTAAGATCAGGGCGAGACCGGTATAGATCAGGCCGACCACGACCGTGGCGAACAAAACCGTCTGTGTTGCGGCGAGATAGAGCCACAATGCCGCCGTCAGAAACCCCAGCCCGACCAACAGGAACAGTCCGGCCCAGATCGCCAGCGCCGCTTGACGCGCGGCCCGGCCAACCGATTTCTTGAAACTGCCAAGCATCATTTCCGGCTGGTCAAAACACCGACGAGAAAGCCCAGCCCGGCCGCGATGCCCAGGGACGCGGCCGGATTGCGGCGCACCATGTCCGCGGTGCTGCCCGACATCTCCTCCATCTGCCGCTGGATCATGGCGTAATGTTCGGCGCCATAATCGCGCATCGCTCCGGCCTCGGCCGCGGCGGCGTCGCGTACGCGTTCGCCGCGCGCCCTGCCATAAGCGCCGAGCGACTCGGTCAGATGCTGAAGGTCCGCCTTGATCGCCTCGACATCCTTGGCGAGTTGTTCGGCCGCCACGTCCTTTTTACCGTTTGCGTCTGCATGGGCCATAATGGTCCTCCGTCAGAATTCGGTTTCAACAAATCAACACACAACAAGGGCACTTTGTTCCCGATTTTTTGCTTTTGGGTCAGCGCTCAGCCATACTTGGCGAACAACCTGGCATAAGCAGGTTTCAGCCCGCTCAGCGCGGTCTTCACAGCTTCGATGTCGCCTGCCCGTGCTGCCTCGAGGAGCGCCGCCGCGCTACCCGTCATTCCATCCACGAGCTGCTGATACCCCGGCGCGCCGGCCTCGGGTGCGGGATGCGCTGCGACATCGGCGGCAAGGTAATTCAGCACCGCCGCCTGTTCCAGAAGGTCGGGAAGCGCAGCCTCGTCGACCTTGTCGGGCGCCACTGACAAAACCTCTTCCATCTTCGCGTGATAGGTGTTCATCCGGTCGGAAAATCCGATGATCCCGTTGCGCGAATGCATCCGCCATACCGCGTCGCGAACGCCTTCCAACTCTTCATGCGCCTCGGCCAGCGCGCCGGTCGCGGCGACAGCCTGCGCCGATTTCAGCGTCTTACGCACCTGGGCAAGGGTCTCGTCGAACTTCGGGTCCGCAGCATATTGCGGCGGCGGCGCGGCGGTCCAGTCCACCTCCAGTGCCGTCCACTTCGACAACGCGGCCTCCAGCGCGGAGTCCACCGCATCACCGTTCCCGGCGTTGCTCTGGAACAAGGCCACGCGATAGTCGCCGTAAACGTCCCGCAGCGCCGCCTCCGCGTCGGTGAAGGGAGAGGCGGCGAGAAGTCCGGCTGACAGGCCCAGCGCAAGAAAACCGCCCGAGACCGCAGTGATGATCCGCTTCGTCAATGAAATCTCCTTTTCGCCAAACCGATAGGGCGCCGTGCTTCGAAAGCGAATATCACAACGACAACCGGGGTGGATTGATCCCTGTCAAGCCGGCAGGAAACGAAAAAGCCCCCGCCACGCGGCAGGGGCTTTCCCGTACAGATGTCGGCAAGGCTTATTCGCCGCGGCTCTCCGGCGTTTCCACCAGACCGCCATCCGCGTCGATGTCCTCCATCGTGTCGTCGATCGGAGCGGCAAGGGCGGCGGCGGCTTCGGCTTCCGCCTTGCGCGCGTCCATCACCTTCTGGTCCCGCGCGGCGGCGATGCGACGTACGCGCTGCGTGGCCCCGCCGGTGCCCGCCGGGATCAGGCGGCCGACGATCACGTTCTCCTTCAAGCCGACAAGCTTGTCGCGCTTGCCCTGCACCGAGGCTTCGGTCAGCACGCGCGTCGTCTCCTGGAACGAGGCTGCCGAGATGAACGAGCGGGTCTGCAACGACGCCTTGGTGATGCCCAGCAGGATCGGTTCGCCCTGTGCCGGACGCCCGCCCTTCGCGACCGCCTTTTCGTTGGCGGCCTCGAACTCGGCCTTGTCCACATGCTCGCCTTTCAGAAGCGTCGTCTCCCCGCTGTCGAGGATCTCCCACTTCTGGAGCATCTGGCGCACGATCACCTCGATATGCTTGTCGTTGATCTTAACGCCCTGCAGGCGATAGACGTCCTGCACCTCGTCGATCATGTAATCGGCAAGCGCCTCGACCCCCATGATGGACAGGATGTCGTGCGGCGCCGGGTTGCCGTCCATGATGTAGTCACCCTTCTGGACGAAATCACTTTCCTGAACCGGAATGTGCTTGCCCTTGGGCACCATGTATTCGACGGGTTCCAGGCTGTCGTCGCTGGGCTCGATCGTGATCCGGCGCTTGTTCTTGTAGTCGCGTCCGAACCGGACGTAGCCGTCGATCTCGGCGATGATGGCGTGATCCTTGGGACGGCGTGCCTCGAACAGTTCGGCAACACGCGGCAGACCGCCGGTGATGTCCTTGGTCTTGGCGCCCTCGCGCGGAATCCGCGCCACCACGTCGCCGGCCTTGATGTCCTGTCCCTCCTCGACCGACAGAATCGCGTCGACCGACATCGGATAGGTCACCGGGTTGCCCGCATCACTGCGCACCGGCTCGCCGGACTCGGGATCGACGATCAGGATCTCCGGCTTCAGATCGTTGCCCTTTGGCGCGGCGCGCCAGTCGGAAACGATCTTCTGGGTCATGCCGGTGGCATCGTCGGTGTCCTCGCGCACGGAGATGCCCGTGGTCAGATCGACGAATTTGGCAACGCCGGCCTTCTCGGCGATGATCGGCAGGGTATAGGGGTCCCACTCGAACAGCTTGTCGCCGCGCACCACCTTGTCGCCTTCCTTCGGGAAGACCTTGGTGCCGTAGCCCAGCTTGTGGCTTGCCCGCTCCACGCCGTTCTCGTCGACGATGACAAGCTGCATGTTGCGGCCCATAACGATCATCTCGCCGCCCGCGTTCTCAAGCAGGTTGGCGTTGCGGAACTCGATCTTGCCTTCCTGGCTGGCTTCCTGGAACGACTGCTGGCCACCCTGGGCGATGCCGCCGATGTGGAAGGTCCGCATCGTCAGCTGAGTGCCCGGCTCGCCGATCGACTGGGCCGCGATGATGCCCACCGCTTCGCCCACGTTGACCATGGTGCCACGCGCAAGGTCGCGGCCATAGCACATCGCGCAGACGCCTTCCTCGGCCTCGCAAGTCAGCGGCGAACGGATCCGCACGGTCTGAAGCCCGGCCTCCTCGATCGCATCGGCCTTGCGCTCGTCGATCAGCTCGTTGCGGCTGACCACGACCTCGTCGGTGCCGGGGCGCAGAACGTCCTCGGCGGCGACGCGGCCCAGCAGGCGCTCGGACAGCGAGGCGACGACCTCGCCGTCATTGACGGCCGGCTCGGCGGTGATCGCGTTGTCGGTGCCGCAATCGTGCTGGCGCACGATGCAGTCCTGCGCGACGTCCACCAGGCGCCGCGTCAGGTAGCCCGAGTTCGCGGTCTTCAGCGCGGTATCGGCCAGACCCTTCCGGGCGCCGTGGGTCGAGTTGAAGTACTCAAGAACGGTCAGGCCTTCCTTGAAGTTCGAGATGATCGGCGTCTCGATGATCTCGCCCGACGGCTTGGCCATCAGGCCGCGCATCCCGCCCAGCTGCTTCATCTGGGCCGGAGAGCCCCGCGCGCCGGAGTGCGACATCATGTAAACGCTGTTCGGCTCCATCTGGGCGTCGGCATCGTCGTAGCGCACCGCCGAGATTTCCGACATCATCGCGCCGGCCACCTCGTCCGAGCATTTCGACCAGGCATCGACGACCTTGTTGTATTTCTCACCCTGGGTGATCAGGCCGTCCATGTATTGCTGTTCGAACTCCTTCACCTGGTCGCGCACGCCATTGACGATCTCCCACTTGCTGTCGGGGATCAGCATGTCGTCCTTGCCGAAGGAAATGCCCGCCTTGAAGGCCTCGCGGAAGCCGAGCGTCATGATCTGGTCGCAAAAGATGACCGACTCTTTCTGACCGCAATAGCGATAGACACTGTCGATGACCTGCTGGACCTCTTTCTTCCGCATCAGGCGGTTGACCAGTTCGAAGGGCGCCTTGGCGTTGAGCGGCAGAAGCGCGCCAAGCCGCACGCGGCCCGGCGTCGTCTCGAACCGCTGGTAGACCTCGTTGCCCTCATCGTCGATCTGTTTGAGCCGCGCCTGGATCTTGGCGTGCAGATGCACCGCGCCGGTGGTCACGGCATGCTCGATCTCGTCGACCGAGCTGAACACCATGCCCTCGCCCTTCATGCCCTCACGCTCCATCGTGATGTAGTAGAGCCCCAGGATCATGTCCTGCGACGGCACGATGATCGGCGCGCCGTTGGCGGGCGACAGCACGTTGTTGGTCGACATCATCAGCACGCGCGCTTCCAGCTGGGCCTCCAGCGAAAGCGGAACGTGAACGGCCATCTGGTCGCCGTCGAAGTCGGCGTTGAAGGCCGAGCAGACCAGCGGGTGAAGCTGGATCGCCTTGCCCTCGATCAGGACCGGCTCGAACGCCTGAATGCCGAGGCGGTGCAGCGTCGGCGCACGGTTCAGCATCACCGGATGCTCGCGGATCACCTCGTCCAGGATGTCCCAGACCTCGGGGCGCTCCTTCTCGACCAGCTTCTTTGCCTGCTTCACCGTGCTGGACAGGCCCTTGGCCTCCAACCGCGAATAGATGAACGGCTTGAACAGCTCCAGCGCCATCTTCTTGGGCAGGCCGCATTGATGCAGCTTCAGCTCCGGCCCGGTCACGATGACCGAGCGGCCCGAGAAGTCCACCCGCTTGCCCAGCAGGTTCTGGCGGAAGCGGCCCTGCTTGCCCTTGAGCATGTCGCTGAGCGATTTCAGCGGCCGGCGGTTGGCGCCGGTGATGACCCGGCCGCGGCGGCCGTTGTCGAACAGGGCGTCCACCGACTCCTGAAGCATCCGCTTTTCGTTACGCACGATGATGTCGGGCGCGCGCAGCTCGATCAAGCGCTTCAGGCGGTTGTTGCGGTTGATGACCCGGCGATAGAGATCGTTCAGGTCCGACGTGGCAAAACGGCCGCCATCCAGCGGCACCAGCGGACGCAGTTCCGGCGGAATGACCGGGATCACCGTCATGATCATCCACTCCGGGCGGTTACCGGAATCGAGGAAGCTTTCGACCACTTTCAGCCGCTTGATGATTTTCTTGGGCTTCAGCTCGCCAGTGGCGACCGACAGATCCTCGCGCAAGCGCTCGGCCTCGGCGTCCAGGTCGATCTGGCTCAGCATCTCGCGGATCGCCTCGGCACCGATGCCGGCGGTGAAGGCGTCCATGCCATACTGGTCCTGGGCGTCCATGAACTCTTCCTCGGTCATCATCTGACCGTAGGTGAGGTCCGTCAGGCCCGGTTCGATCACCACGTAGTTCTCGAAATAAAGAACCCGCTCCAGATCGCGCAGCGTCATGTCCAGCATCAGGCCGATGCGGCTGGGCAGCGATTTCAGAAACCAGATATGGGCCACGGGGGCGGCAAGCTCGATATGGCCCATGCGTTCGCGCCGGACTTTCTGCAGCGTGACTTCCACACCGCATTTCTCGCAGACGACGCCGCGATACTTCATCCGCTTGTATTTGCCGCAGAGGCACTCGTAGTCCTTGATGGGCCCGAAGATGCGGGCGCAGAACAGACCGTCGCGCTCGGGCTTGAAGGTCCGGTAGTTGATCGTCTCGGGCTTCTTGATCTCGCCGTAGGACCAGCTGAGAATACGTTCCGGGCTGGCCAGAGACACCTTGATCTCGTCGAACTGCTTCGCCGGGGTCAGCGGGTTGAACGGGTTTGTTGTCAGTTCCTGGTTCATTTTCAATTCCTTGAATTCGGGGGGAAGGAAAGCGGACGGGCCGTGGCTTTTCGCGGAAGGACCTGATCGGAACTTCCGCGAAAAACCTATCTCGCCTTAGTCCTCTTCCTCCGCGTCCAGGAGTTCCATGTTGAGGCCGAGGCCCCGAACCTCTTTCACCAGCACGTTGAAGCTTTCCGGCACGCCGGCCTCGAAATTGTCCTCGCCCTTGACGATGGATTCGTAGACCTTGGTGCGGCCCGCCACGTCATCCGACTTGACGGTCAGCATCTCCTGCAGCGTATAGGCAGCGCCGTAGGCCTCCAGCGCCCAGACCTCCATCTCGCCGAACCGCTGACCGCCGAACTGCGCCTTGCCGCCCAGCGGCTGCTGGGTGACCAGGCTGTAGGGACCGGTCGAACGGGCGTGGATCTTGTCGTCCACCAGGTGGTGCAGCTTCAGCAGGTATTTCATGCCCACGGTGACCGGACGGGTGAACTGTTCCCCCGTGCGCCCGTCGAACACGACCGACTGGCCGGATTCGTCGAAGCCCGCGCGGCGAAGCGCATCGTTGACATCCGCCTCTTTCGCCCCGTCGAATACCGGCGTGGCGATCGGAACGCCGCGCGTCACGTTGCCCGCGGCCTCCACCAGCTGGTCCTCGCTCATGCCGTCGATGATTTCGCCATAGGCTTCTTCGCCATAGGCGTTGAGCATCGCCTCGCGAACCGGCGTCAGGTCGCCCGAGCGCCGGAACTCGCCCAGCGCGTCGTCGATCTTCAGCCCCAGGCCACGCGCGGCCCACCCCATATGCGTCTCGAGGATCTGGCCCACGTTCATCCGGCTGGGCACGCCCAGCGGGTTGAGGCAGAAGTCCACCGGCGTGCCGTCCGCGAGGAATGGCATGTCCTCCATCGGGACGACGCGGCTGATGACGCCCTTGTTGCCGTGACGGCCGGCCATCTTGTCGCCCGGCTGAAGCTTGCGCTTCACCGCGATGAAGACCTTGACCATCTTCATCACCCCCGGCGGCAGATCGTCGCCCCGGCGCACCTTCTCGACCTTGTCCTCGAAGCGGTGCTCCAGCGCGCGTTTCTGCGCCTCGAACTGGCCGTTGAGCGCCTCGACCTGGCTGGCCTCGGTCTCGTCGCCCAGGGCAAGCTGCCACCATTGACCCTTGGAGAGCATCTCCAGCAGGTCCTCGGTGATCTCCGAGTTCGGCTTGACGCCCTTCGGGCCCTTCACAGCGGTCTTGCCCAGCAGCATCGACTTCAGGCGCGAATAGATATTGCGCTCCAGGATGGCCATCTCGTCGTCCCGGTCGCGGGCCAGACGTTCGACCTCCTCACGCTCGATCTGCAGCGCACGCTCGTCTTTTTCCACCCCGTGGCGGTTGAAGACGCGCACCTCCACGACCGTGCCGAAATCGCCCGGCGGCAGCCGCAGAGACGTGTCGCGCACGTCGCTGGCCTTTTCGCCAAAGATGGCGCGCAGAAGCTTCTCTTCCGGCGTCATCGGGCTTTCGCCCTTGGGCGTGATCTTGCCCACCAGAATGTCCGCGGGTCCGACCTCGGCGCCGATATAGACGATGCCGGCCTCGTCGAGGTTGCGCAGCGCTTCCTCGCCGACATTGGGGATGTCGCGGGTGATCTCTTCCGGCCCCAGTTTGGTGTCGCGGGCAGCAACCTCGAACTCCTCGATATGGATCGAGGTGAACACGTCGTCGCGCGCGATGCGCTCGGAAATCAGGATCGAGTCCTCATAGTTGTAGCCGTTCCAGGGCATGAACGCGACGATCACGTTCTTGCCCAGTGCCAACTCTCCCATGTCGGTGGACGGGCCGTCGGCGACGACCTCGCCCTTGCCGACCGTGTCGCCCACCTTGACGAGGGGTTTCTGGTTGATGCACGTGTTCTGGTTCGACCGCTGGAATTTGCGAAGACGATAGATATCGACGCCCGGATCGCCCGGCTCCAGATCTTCGGTGGCCCGCACGACGATCCGCGTCGCATCCACCTGGTCGATCACGCCGGCCCGGCGCGCCATGATCGCGGCGCCGGAATCGCGCGCCACAACGCTTTCGATGCCGGTGCCGACGAACGGTGCGTCGGCCTGCAACAGCGGCACCGCCTGGCGCTGCATGTTGGAGCCCATAAGCGCCCGGTTGGCGTCATCGTTCTCCAGGAACGGGATCAACGATGCTGCGACCGACACAAGCTGTTTCGGGCTGACGTCGATCAGGTCCACCGTCTCGTTCGGGGCAAGCATGTATTCGCCCGACTGACGGGTCGAGACCAGATCGTTCACGAAGCGGCCGTTCTCGTCGAGGTTTGCGTTGGCTTGGGCCACGGTGTGACGCATTTCCTCGGTGGCGGACATGTATTGAACGTCATCCGTCACCTGGCCGTTCTCGACCTTGCGATAGGGCGTTTCGATGAAGCCGTACTTGTTCACGCGGGCATAGGTGGCCAGCGAGTTGATCAGGCCGATGTTCGAGCCTTCCGGCGTTTCGATCGGGCACATCCGGCCGTAATGGGTCGGGTGAACGTCGCGCACCTCGAAACCCGCGCGCTCGCGCGTCAGGCCGCCCGGCCCGAGCGCCGAGAGGCGCCGCTTGTGCGTCACTTCGGACAGCGGGTTGGTCTGGTCCATGAACTGCGACAGCTGCGACGATCCGAAGAATTCGCGCACCGCGGCCGCGGCCGGCTTGGCATTGATCAGGTCCTGCGGCATCACCGTGTCGATTTCGACCGACGACATCCGCTCCTTGATCGCGCGCTCCATCCGCAGCAGGCCGACGCGGTACTGGTTCTCCATCAACTCGCCGACCGACCGCACGCGGCGGTTGCCCAGGTGGTCGATGTCGTCGATATCGCCCTTGCCGTCGCGCAGTTCCACCAGCGCCTTGATACAGGCAACGATGTCCTCGCGCCGCAGGGTGCGCTGGGTGTCCGGCGCATCCAGGTTGAGGCGCATGTTCATCTTCACCCGGCCCACAGCCGACAGGTCGTACCGCTCCGAATCGAAGAACAGCGTCTCGAAAAGGGACGTGGCGGCTTCGACGGTCGGCGGCTCACCGGGGCGCATCACGCGATAGATGTCCATCAGCGCGGTATCGCGGCCCATGTTCTTGTCGGCGGCCATGGTGTTGCGGATGTACGGGCCGACATTGATGTTGTCGATGTCGAGCACCGGAATGTCGGTGATGCCCGCGTCCAACAGCTCCTTCAGCGTGCCGCCGGTAACCTCGCCATCCTTGTCCACGGTCCAGGTCAACTCGTCTCCGGCCTCGACATAGATCGCGCCGGTTTCCTCGTTGATAATGTCCTTGGCGGCGAATTTGCCGACGATGCGGTCGAACGGCACCAGCAGATCGGTGACCTTGCCCTCGTCGATCAGCTGCTTCACCGCGCGCGGCGTGACCTTCTTGCCGGCCTCGCCGATCACCTCGCCCGTCTTGGCATCGACGAGATCATAGGTCGGACGGGTGCCGCGCACCCGCTCGGGGAAGAACTTGGTAACCCAGCCCTTGTTCTTCTTCAGCTTGTAATGGATCGTGTCGTAATAGGCATCCATGATGCCTTCCTGATCCAGCCCCAGCGCGTAAAGCAGCGTCGTGACCGGCAGTTTGCGACGGCGGTCGATCCGCGCGAAGACGATGTCCTTGGCGTCGAACTCGAAGTCCAGCCACGAACCGCGATAGGGAATGATCCGGCAGGCGAACAGAAGCTTGCCCGAAGAGTGCGTCTTGCCCTTGTCGTGGTCGAAGAACACGCCGGGGCTCCGGTGCATCTGCGAAACGATGACCCGCTCGGTGCCGTTGACGATGAAGGTGCCGTTCTGCGTCATCAGGGGCATGTCACCCATGAAGACGTCCTGCTCCTTGATGTCCTTGACCGATTTCGCGCCGGTGTCCTCGTCGACATCGAACACGATCAGCCGCAGCGTGACCTTCAGCGGGGCGCTGTAGGTCATGTCGCGCTGCTGACATTCCTCGACATCGTATTTCGGTCTCTCAAGCTCGTAGCGAACGAATTCCAGGACGGCGGTCTCGTTGAAATCCTTGATCGGAAAGACCGATTGGAAAACGCCCTGGATCCCCTCGCCATCCGTCGGCTCGGGCTGGTCGCCCGAGTTCAGGAACAGGTCGTAGGAAGATTTCTGAACCTCGATGAGGTTCGGCATTTCAAGGACTTCACGGATTTTGCCGTAGAACTTGCGGAGTCGTTTCTGGCCAACAAACGTCTGCGCCATGTGAGTCATCACCTTTCGTCTGTCGCGTATGCGCATGCCGTCGGGCTCCGGCTGCGCGCCGCTCACGAATGAAGGGGGTCAGGTTCCATTCCTGCAAGCCGTCCCACCGGCTGCTCCCGAACCTTGAGCCGCGCCTTGGAAAGGGCTTGCGGAAAGCTCTTGCCAAGACAGGCTCGGCCGGGCCCGAAAATCGCTTCGGACCCAGCCTTTTTCATGGGGTTGCGGCCACCGGCCGCCCCGATCACTTGAGCTCGACTTCGGCGCCAGCCGCTTCGAGTTTGCCTTTGATCTCTTCGGCTTCCGCCTTGTCGACGCCTTCCTTGACGGCCTTGCCGCCGGCTTCGACCAGATCCTTGGCTTCCTTCAGACCCAGACCGGTGATGGCGCGGACCTCTTTGATGACGTTGATCTTCTGAGCGCCGGCGGCTTTCAGGATCACGTCAAATTCGGTCTGCTCCTCGGCGGCCTCGGCTTCGCCGCCGCCGGCAGGGCCGGCCATCATCACCGCGCCGCCAGCGGCCGGTTCGATGCCGTATTCGTCTTTCAGGATGGTTTTCAGTTCCTGGGCTTCGAGAAGCGTGAGGCCCACGATCTCTTCAGCGAGTTTTTTAAGATCAGCCATTTCAGGTTTTCCGTTCTTTCAGATGTGTTCCAACGTGAGGAAATCAACCCCCACACGGGTTCCATGTTGCTCAAGCGGCTTCCGCACGCTCCTCGATGGTCGAGAGGATGCTCGCGATGTTAGAAGCAGGCGCGCCAATTGCACCGGCGATGTTCGAGGCGGGCGCACCGATACAGCCGGCGATGGAGCTGATGAGCTCCTCGCGCGACGGCATGGCGGCCACGGCTTTCACACCGGCCTGGTCCAAGGCCGACTCACCCATTGAACCGCCAAGAATTTCCAACTTGCTGTTGGTCTTGGCGTATTGGTCGACCACCTTGGCGGCTGCCACGGGGTCTTCCGAATAGGCGAGGACGGTCATGCCCGAAAGAAGGTCGGCGATGCTTGCGCAGGGCTTCCCTTCAAGGGCGATCTTGGCGAGCCTGTTCTTGGCGACGCGAACGGACCCGCCCGCTTCACGCATTTGCGCGCGCAGGTCCTGCATCTCGGCAACCGTGAGACCCGCGTAGTGGGCAACCACCACGACGCCAGAGCTTTCAAAGATCTGGCCGAGTTCCTCGACCACTTTCTCTTTCTGGGCTCTATCCACAGTTTCACTCCAGTTCTGGAGGGCACATGCCCCCCGGCTCAGTTGTGCCACGGATCGAATCCGCGGCGTTCGGGTCCGTAAGGGTCCCGAGGCCAAGATCACCCGAGGGTCTCCCCGGAAAATCCGTCTCGTTCCCCATCTCAGGAAGGACATTAAGCCCCGAGGGGCACCCTCCGTCTCGGACAGGACGGGGCGAAAGCCGCCCCGCCATTCGCCCCGGACCGTGATCCGGAGCAAATCTCTCGGCTCAGTTGCCGGTTGCCGAAACCACGTCAATCGACACGCCCGGCCCCATGGTGGAACTCAGCGACACCTTCTTCATGTAGGTGCCCTTCGCCCCGGCAGGCTTTGCCTTGCTCACCGCGTCCACGAAGGCGCGGACGTTGTCGGCCAGCTTTTCGGCGTCGAACGACACCTTGCCGACACCGGCATGCACGACGCCGGCCTTCTCGGCCTTGAACTGCACCTGGCCGCCTTTCGCGTCCTGCACGGCCTGCGCCACGTCCATCGTCACCGTGCCCACCTTGGGGTTCGGCATAAGGTTGCGCGGGCCCAGGATCTTGCCCAGCCGCCCGACGACCGGCATCATGTCCGGCGTCGCGATGCAGCGGTCGAACTCGATCGTGCCGGCCTGGATCGTTTCCATCAGGTCCTCGGCGCCGACGATGTCGGCTCCGGCCTTCTGCGCCTCTTCTGCCTTGGCGCCGCGGGCGAAGACGGCGACTCGCACGGTCTTGCCGGTGCCATTGGGCAGGCTGACCACGCCGCGCACCATCTGGTCCGCATGGCGCGGATCGACGCCCAGGTTGACCGCGATCTCGACGGTTTCATCGAATTTCGACTTGGCATTGTCCTTGATCAGGGCAACCGCCTCTTCCACCGACAGGTTGTCCTTGCCGGCAAAAGCCTCACGCGCAGCGCGCGTCCGTTTTCCGAGTTTGGCCATGACGATTACCCCTTCACCTCGATGCCCATCGAGCGGGCGGAGCCCAGAATGATCTGCATCGCCGCCTCGATGTCGGTGGCGTTCAGATCCTTCATCTTGGCTTCGGCGATTTCCTTGACCTGCTTGGTGGTCACAGTGCCGGCGGTCGCGCGGCCGGGCGTGGTGGAACCCGACTTCAGCTTGGCCGCCTTCTTCAGGAAATACGACGCCGGGGGCGTCTTGATGTCCATCGTGAAGGACTTGTCCTGGTAATAGGTGATCACGGTGGGGCAGGGGGCACCCGGCTCCATCTCCTGCGTGCGCGCGTTGAACGCCTTGCAGAATTCCATGATGTTGATGCCGCGCTGACCCAGCGCCGGCCCGACGGGCGGCGACGGGTTGGCCTGCCCGGCTTTCACCTGCAGCTTCATCTTTCCTGCGAGTTTCTTGGCCATCCGGCCTTCTCCTTCTTCTCACCGCGCCGGACCCACGCGAGGGCGGCGCATCGGTTTAGTGGTGCGGTGTCACGGGCGCGCCCGCTCACCTCCCACATGCAGCACTCACGTCTCTTTCGAGACCTGAGTGAATTCCAGTTCGACCGGGGTCGCACGGCCGAAGATCGAGACCGTCACCTTGAGGCGCTGATGCTCGTCATCGACATCCTCGACCATCCCGGCGAAACCCTCGAACGGCCCGTCGGTCACGTTCACCTGCTCGCCCACCTGATAGGTGATCAGCGAACGCGGCGCCTCAACCCCTTCCTCGACGCGATTGAGGATCGCGTTGACCTCGGCATCGCGCATCGGCATCGGGCGGCCCTGCGGACCCAGGAACCCGGTCACCCGGTTGATCGAGTTGATCAGGTGATAGCCCTTGTCCGACATCTCCATGCGCACCAGCACATAGCCGGGCATGAATCGCCGCTCGGCCGTCACCTTCTTGCCCCGGCGCACCTCGATCACCTCTTCGGTCGGCACCAGAACCTCTTCGATCTCTTCCCCGAGACCGGCATCCGAAACGGCTTGCTTGATCTGCTCGGCGATCTTTTTCTCGAAATTCGAGAGCACGCTCACCGAATACCACCGCTTCGCCATCTTGCCTCTTACCTCATGCCGATCGACGCCTGCGCCGAAACTTTCAATATTCCCAAACGGTTGAACCGTGTCACCCCGAACAAAAAACAGCGCGCAACCCGAATCGATGCACGCCGGTATCCGAAGGTCCGCCTGCCATACCGACCTTGTCCCGCCTTTTCAAGACCGTGACCGCGAAAAGCCGTTCAGCCGAAGAACTGGAGAAGCTGCGTCATCCCGGTCCGCAGCAGGATGTCCACGACCGAGAAGAAGATCGCCGCCAGCGCCGCCATGACAAAGACCATGGCGGTCGTCAGCAGAAGCTCGCGCCGCGTCGGCCAGACCACCTTGGAGATCTCCGAGCGGGTCTGCTGAATGAACTGAAGGGGGTTCGCTTTCGCCATGTGCTGTCTCGATTGTTCTGTCAACGGGCGGGAAATACGCCCTTGCCGGCGCAAAGACAACCCCGCAGGCGCGACACGTCGCGGGAAAGGGCCTGGCAGGGGTTGAGGGACTCGAACCCACGACCCTCGGTTTTGGAGACCGATGCTCTACCAACTGAGCTAAACCCCTAAGGCCAAGCAGCGGACTACGGCACCCCGCGCCCGAAATCAAGGGGCGTTTTCGCCGTCCGGCGCCTGCGCGGCGAGGCCCCTCACGTCTCCGGCCTCGATCGCGGGCAGCGCCGCGAGGATCCGCTCGATCGGCCAGTCCCACCACGCCAGGCGCAGCAACTCAGACACCGTCGCGGGATCGAAACGCATCCGCACCACCCGGGCCGGGTTGCCCGCGGCCACCGCATAGGCCGGTACGTCGCGCGCCGCCACCGCCCCGGCGCCGATGATCGCGCCTGCGCCGATCGTAACGCCAGCCATCACCCGCGCCCCGTTGCCGAGCCATACATCCGGCCCGACGACGGTATCGCCGCGTGCGGCAACCTCGGGCGCGTAATGGCCCATCGTCTCCGGGTCGAAGATGCGGAACGGATAAGTCGAAAACCCACCCGCCGGGTGATAGGCCGATGCGGTGATGAAGCGAACCCCATGCGCGATCTGGACGAACGGCCCGATCACCAGCCGCTCGGGCGCGCCGGGATACAGATAGGGAGCGAGGCGGGCGGAATAGTCTGCGACCTCCCCGAAATCGGAGCAATAGGCGTAATCGCCGACCTCGATATTGGGATGATCGATGACAGTCTTGAGGAAAACGGTGCCGGCATGGGCGGTGCCGTCCGGAAGGGTGACGGGGTGGCGCGTGTCCGGGTCGGGAAACGGGCGGGGCATGGCGGGGCCTTTCGCTGACGTGGCGTCGAAACTCGCGGATCAGAAAAGGGGTTGGTCCATCCCGTCCTCCATCGGTGCCGGAAAAGAGTGGCCCGGCAAAAAAGCAAGGTCAAACGAAAAGGGCCGCCCAAGGGCGGCCCTTCCATTCCCTCGCGGCGCGTGCCGCGATTGCCCGATGTTCTTCGACCGGAGCCTTCAGGCGTGTCTCGGGATCACCGACTACTCGATGATCTTCGACATTGGCCCGCCAGCGCGTCTCGGGATCATCGATTACTCGATGATCTTCGACACGACGCCGGCGCCGACGGTGCGGCCGCCTTCGCGGATGGCGAAGCGCAGCTTCTCTTCCATGGCGATCGGCGCGATCAGCTCGACCGAGAACGACACGTTGTCGC
>JBAVQZ010000550.1:0-3315 GCA_049694515.1 Paracoccaceae bacterium
CGCCAGTGCCGATCGCGGGCAGGATCGGCAGATCGGGGGCGCTGCGGATCACCACGAAGCTCAGCGCCAGCGTCGCCGCAACGCCCAGGCCGGCCAGCGCGCCCTGCAGCACGGCCAGATCAAGCGCCGTCATACCGTCGCCGCCACCGAATACGGCGATGCCGATGCCGCTCAGCACGGCCGCGATGGCAAGCCAGGTTGCGCGCCGCGTCGGCTCGCCGATGATGAGATAGGCAAACAGGGCGGCGAAGACCGGCACGGTCGCGGTGCCGAACAGCACGATCGAGACCGGCGCCGTGGCGACGCCATAACTGAACAGGATCGCGTTGAAGAACTGGCACAGCATGACGGTACCCCCGGCGGCCGTGCACAGCGCGCGCAGATCGGCCTTCAGCCCGCCCCGGCCCAGCGCCAGCCAGCACAGCAGCAGCGTGGCACCCATCAGAAGGCCGCGCCAGGCCAGCATCGCGAAATTGTCCATCACGGACAGGCGCATGAACAGCGTGTCGGGCGTCAGGACGAGGACGCCGAAACCGGCAAGCAAAAGTCCGAACATGGGGTGACGTGTCATTGCGGCTCCGGGAATCGCGGTGGGTGCCGGACAGGTATCGCGATGCGCCCGGCATGCCAAGCCGCGCGGTCAGCCCGGCCGCATGGCATAGCTCCAGAAACGGCCCATCATCGTCACTCCGGCCAGGCCCAGGCCCGCGGCGAGGCCCAGCCAGATGCCGACGCCGCCCCAGCCCAGCGTGAACCCCAGCAGGTAGCCCACCGGCATTCCGATCACCCAATAGCTGATCGCGGCCATCACCATCGGCACGCGGGTGTCCTGCATGCCGCGCAGCAGTCCCAGCGCCATGACCTGCGCGGCATCGGCCAGTTGGAACAGCGCCGCGGCGGCCAGCAGGCCGGTGCCGATCGCCAGCACCTCGCCGCGCGCCGGATCGGCCGGGTCGATGAACAGCCCCAGCAACGGCTTCGGCGCGGCGAGAAACAACACAACGGTTGCCACCGCCACTGCCATCGACAGCGCGATCACCACCGCCGCTCCACGGCGCAGCCCGGTCATGTCGCGTTGCCCGCGCGCGCGGCCGGCGCGGATGGTTGCCGCGCTGGACAGCCCGAGATGCACCATGAATACCACCGAGGCGACCTGAAGCGCGATGCCATGCGCGGCCAGTTGCAGCGTGCCGAGCCAGCCCATCATCACCGAGGAGGCGGCGAACAGGCCCACCTCGGCCAGGTTGGTCAGCCCGATCGGCCAGCCCAGCCGGAACACGTCGCGGAACGCCTCGCGATCGGGCCGCCAGAGCCGCTGGAACAGCGCGTGCTCGGGCGTGGCGCGGATGGCATAGACAACCAGCGCGACGACCGAAGCCAAATGCACGGAGAGCGAGGCGAAACCGGCCCCGCGGATGCCCAGCTCGGGCGCCCCCCAATGGCCGAAGATCAGCGCGTAGTTCACCACGATGTTCACCCCGACCGCGCCCAGCGTCACCCAGAGCACGACCCGCGTGCGTCCCAGCGCGGCGAGGTAGCTTTTCAGCACCATCACCAGAAGGGCGGGCACCATCGCCCAGCCGGTGATCATCAGGTAGTCATGCGCTAGCGACGAGACTCCCGGCTCCTGCCCGGCCAGCGCGAAAAGGCGATCCGAGAGCAGGAAGAAGGGCAGGGTCAGGAGCCCGAATCCAACCGAGATCCACATGCCCATCCGCGTTACGCGGCGCACCTGGGCGTCTTCGCCCGACGAGGCGGCGGTGGCGACCATCGGCATCACCGCGAAAGCGAATCCGGAACCCATGATGAATAGCACGAAGAACACCGTGCCGCCCAGCACCTCGGCCGCCAGCGCCTCGACGTCGTACCAACCCAGCATCACCGCGTCCGTCAGGTTGATCGAGAACTGCGCCAGGTGGCTGCCCACCAGCGGCAGGCCCAGTCCGAGCGTCGCGCGGATATGCTGCGAATATGAAATCTGCACCGTCATGGCCTTCCGATTAGGCGAGGCGCAGGGCGGCGGCAAGCCCGTTCAGAGCGGTTTCCGGGCGATCAGGTCCACCAGCGCCGACCGGCCGGAATGACCGGTCCCTTCCGAGATCTCGGCGTCGTAATCCTCCAGCCGCAGGACATCGAATCCGGCGAAGGCATCGGCCAGCAACTCGGTGGTGTACATGTTCTCGCGCTGCGGCGGGCCGCCGGTGCCATACGCCACCTGTCGCGGCGCGTAGCCATGCAGAAGCAGCAGGCCGCCGGGGCGCAACGCGCGTTTCATCCCGTCGAAGATCCGCGCGCGCAGATCGGGCTCGGCGAACTGGAAGAACACGCCGACGACCACGTCGTAATGCGCCGCGTCCCAGTCCCAGCCAGCGATGTCGGCGACGTGGAAATCCACCTCCACACCGCGCTGCGCGGCCAGCTTGCGCGCCTTTTCGACGCCTACGGGCGAGGCATCCATCGCGGTGACGGAAAGGCCCCGCTCGGCCAGCCAGACCGAATTGCGCCCCTCGCCGTCGGCGATGCACAGCGCGGTCTGCCCCGGTTCCAGATGCTCCGCCGCGCGGCGCAGGAAATCGGCCGGCTCGGTGCCGAAACGGTATTCGGGGCCGCTGTATCGTTCGTTCCATTTGTTGTCCGGCATGGCTGCAGCTCCTCGTGTTTCGGAATTCGGCCCGAGGTTACAGCCGCGCCTCCGAAAAGCAACGGCACTGATAAGGCCGGCAAGACGCCGTATTGGCGACAAAAATTCGATTGACCACCACCTATGCGTGTATCTATGGTCACCCTGCGGAAGCGTCCTTGGACGCGGCGCGCCCGCGCAGGTCAATGCCGACCGTCTTCGAGTTGGAGATCATGATCGACACGCGGTATTGCACGGCGGGGCGAAACCGGGCGGGTGAATGGTTCATCGCCTGCAAGGATGACGGGTGGTCGAGCCTGAAGATGCTCGACGATCTGAACTACACGGAGGTCCGCTCTAACCCGCCGGATCGTCACTTCGACCATGCCGCGCGGCATGTCCGCGCGCAGGGTGGCATGTTCTGGAAAACCAACGCCGTTGGCGAGTACCGGACGGTTGCGGGCATCCCGGATGCGGCGCGCGACGATGCGGGCGATTAGGGGCGCGGCGACCTCATCATCTGGTATTCCGACTTGGCGGTGCAGCGATGCGTTGCGTCGGGCGGGTAACCTGAATTACAGTCGCGCTGCATAACAACAAAGAGCAGCGCGCATGGCCGACGATCTTCTGACCGGGGCGAGTCCCGACCAATACGACGCTTCCTCGATCGAGGTGCTGGAGGGGCTGGAGCCCGT
>JBAVQZ010000551.1:0-1774 GCA_049694515.1 Paracoccaceae bacterium
GAATATTATCCCCGAAAACAAAAATACCGATAAAATCATCTTAATATAAAACAGATTCATATGCCCCAAATTATAAATTGCTCAAATTTAATTGTAAATCATTCCTTTTATTAATTTATTAACAACAGAAAAAGTATACGTTCGGACTCTTCCGAATTCACTTTTATTGATAGAGATTGGCGGGCGTGCTTATGCGTGCCCGTTTTCGTTTTGGCGCTACATGATGCGGCTCTGCCGAAGCGGTCCGGTAAGGAATTCAGGCGTGTCAGAACGAGGGCAAAGCAAGTCCAAAGGACTTGTTTGCAAGCACTGAAAGACGCGAACAAACCTGCGGTTTGCTTCGCACCGCTTAACCAAGGGTTTGATCCATCGCGCGGGCAGTGTCCCAACGCTTGGTGTAAGAGGCCGCGCGCGGAGCCATTTGGCTTAGCGCAGCGCGCGGCCGGGGCTGGCGGCCACCGCGCTTCTTCGTAGTCTGAGGTTGTTCAACGACCGATGACAACGAAGGAGAGCACGATGACCGAGACCATGATCGACCTTCCCGGGGTGATCGCCAAGAGCGATGACGCGGATTTTCTGCGCGAACTGATCCAGGATGCCGCGCAGCGGCTGATGGACATCGAGGTGGCCGCCGTGTGCGGCGCGGGACATGGCGAGCGCAGCCCGGACCGCGAGAACCAACGCAACGGATACCGGCCGCGTCAGTGGGATACGCGCGCGGGCACCATCGGCCTGAACATCCCGAAGCTGCGCAAGGGCAGTTACTTCCCGACCTTCCTGGAACCGCGCCGGACGGCCGAGAAGGCGCTGATGGCGGTGATACAGGAAGCCTATATCCACGGCGTCTCCACGCGGGCTGTCGACGATCTGGTGCGCGCCATGGGGCTGACGGGCACCTCGAAGAGCCAGGTCTCGCGGCTGTGCGAGGAGATCGACGAGCGGGTGCAGGCGTTCCTGAACCGGCCGCTGGAAGGGAACTGGCCGTTCCTCTGGCTCGACGCCACTTATGTCAAGCTGCGTGAGGGCGGACGCATCGTCTCGATGGCGGTGATAGTGGCCGTTGCGGTCAACGCAGACGGGCGGCGCGAGATCCTGGGGATCACGGTCATGCCGTCCGAAGCCGAGACCTTCTGGGCCGACTTTCTCCGCTCGCTCACCCGGCGTGGCCTGCGTGGCGTGCAGCTGGTGATCAGCGATGCCCACGAAGGCCTCAAGGCCGCCGCGCGGAAGGTTCTCGGCGCCGGGTGGCAGCGCTGCCGCGTGCATTTCCAGCGCAACCTGCTGGCCCGCGTGGGCAAGACCAACAAGCCGGTGGTCAGCGCCGTGGTGAAGACCGTGTTCGCCGAGAAGGACCGCGACCAGGCCCACGCCCGATGGCGCGAGGTCGCCGACAACCTGCGCGACCGGTTCCGCGATGTCGCCGAGCTGATGGATGAGGCCGAGCACGACGTGCTGGCCTACATGGCTTTCGACGAGAGCCTGCGCTCGAAGTTGCACAGCACCAATCCGCTGGAGCGCGTCAACAAGGAGATCAAGCGGCGCACCAACGTCGTCGGGATATTTCCGAACCGCGAGGCCGTCATCCGGCTCGTCGGCGCGTTGATGCTGGAGCAGAACGACGAATGGGCCGTCTCACGCCGTTACATGCCGGTGGAAAAGCTGACCGCCATGTGCAAGGATCCCGACGCGGCGGCGATGATCGCCGCCCAGTGAACGAGCGACACCAGCTATGAAGAAGCAGCTGGACGCCAGTTCCTACACCATCTCCCGGGAC
>JBAVQZ010000552.1:0-3279 GCA_049694515.1 Paracoccaceae bacterium
GTGTAGGAGATGAACGAGCCAAGCGACGCGCCCGCGCCCGGAAGCACGCCCGACACGAACCCAAGCAAGGTCGAGCGCAGCATCGTCGGCGTGCAATAGCGCAGCAGGCTCAGGGACGGCACGATGCGCCCGATCTCGATCTTCGCCGGCTGCTTGTCGGGGTCGGTCTCGCGGTGTTCGAGGAAGACGAACACCTCGGACAGCGCGAAGAGGCCGACGATCGCCACCAGGAAGTCGATCCCGTCATAAAGATGCACCTCACCGAAGGTGAAGCGCGGCACGCCGGTCTGGGTGTCCACCCCGACCATCGCCAGTCCCAGTCCGAGGGCCGCGGCGAAGGCCGATTTCGCCTGGTTGGTGGACGAGATGCCGCCCAGCGTCGCGAAGGCCAGCGTGAACAGCGCGAAATACTCCGCCGGGCCGAACAGCAGCGCCACCTTCACCAGCTGCGGCGCCAGGAAAACCAGCCCCCATGTCGCCAGGAACGAGCCCACGAAGGATGCCATGCCCGACAGCGCCAGCGCCTCGCCCGCGCGGCCTTTCTGCGCCATCGGGTAGCCGTCCAGACAGGTCATCATCGCGGGCTCGTCCCCGGGGATGTTAAGCAGGATCGACGAGATGCGCCCGCCATACATCGCCCCGTAGTAGACCGATGTCAGCAGGATCATCGAGGGCGTCGCGCCAAGCCCCAGCGTGAAGGCCAGCGGAATCAGGATGGCCACGCCGTTGGCGGGGCCCAGCCCCGGCAGCGCGCCCATCACCGTGCCCAGGAAACAGCCCAGAAGGGCCAGCAGAAGGTTCTGCCAGGTCAGCGCGACGGCGAAGCCGTCGGCGAGTGATACGAGAGTGTCCATTTTCTGCCCCTCAGAACCCCAGCGGGCCGCGCGCCAGCGACAGGCCCAGGATCAGGTGGAAGACGACATAGATGCCGAGCGATGTCAGAACGCCCGTGACGACCGACGGAACCGGCCGGGTGCCAAGGCGCCACGTCAGATAGGCCGCTGCGACGGCGGTCGAGATCACGAAACCCAGTTCGGGCAGCGCTTGCGCATAGGCCAGCATGACCAGCACCGCCAGCCCGATCTCGGCCAGCCGTCCGGCGGCGGGCCAGTGCGGGTTCGGGTCGGGCCGGAGCAGAAAATACACCGACGACAGCCCCATCACTGCCGCGATGATCAGCGGGAACGCCTTGGGGCCGACGGCGTCGCTCAGGAAGCTTTCCTTGATGATGGTGGCCTGCCAGGCGAAGGCGATCGCGATGAAAAGGCCGATCCCGCCGAAGATGCGGTCGCTCATGATGTCCTCCCGAATGTCTTGCCGCGCAGCGTGCAGGTTCCGGCGCGGGAAACCGGGGCGCGCCGCGTGGTACGCCCCGGCGACTTCATCTTACTGGATGATGCCGATCTTGCGAGAGATGTCTGTGATAGAGGACACCGACTCGCTCACGAACTGCTCGAACTCGGCGCCCTGCAGGTCCAGCGGTGCCAGGCCGTTATTGGCCATCACCTGCTTCCACTCGTCCGAGGCATAGAGCGTCGAGATGGCATCCACCCAGAAGTTGTAGGCCGCGTCCGACATACCGCCCGGCGCATAGAAACCGCGCCAGTTGGCGCCGACAGCGTCCACGCCCTGCTCTTTGGCGGTCGGGAACTTCGAGAACTCGCCGGGCAGGCGCTCGGGCGCCAGTACCGCGAGGATCTTGATGTCGCCCGAGTCGACGAAACCCTTCGCCTCGGAGATGTCGCCGGTGAAGGCCTGGACAGAGCCGGCGAGCAACTGCGTCACCGCCTCGCCGCCGCCGTCGAAGGCGATGTATTTCACCTTGCTCACGTCGGTGATGCCATAGGCGTTGGCCGCGATCAGCACCTTCAGATGGTCCCAGCCGCCCACGGCCGAGCCGCCGGCGATCGAGATCGAGGTCGGATCGGCCTTGATCTTGTCCAGCAGATCCGGAAGCGTGCTCATCTCGCTGTCCTTGGCGACCGCGATCACGCCGTAATCGGCGCCGACCGAGGCGACCCAGCGCACCTGGTCCATGGTGTTGCCCGGAAACGCGCCCTGGGCCAGCCTTGTCGCGGTGGCCGAAGAGGCCGCGACGATCAGGTCATTGTCGTCATTGCGCTTGTTGACGACTTCGGCATAAGCCACGCCACCGCCGCCGCCGGCCATGTTGACGACCTGCATGGTGGACGGGATCAGCCCCTGGTCCTGAAGCGACTTGCCGACCTGGCGGCAGGTGAAGTCCCAGCCGCCGCCGGGGTTGGCGGGCGCGATGCATTCGGGGTTCTGCGGGGTGAAGTCCTGCGCCTGGACGCCGAGGGCGGAACAGGCCAGGACAGCGGCGGCTGCAAGGGCGCGCCGTGTCAGGGTGAATCTCATGGTATCTCCTCCGATAGGTGATTGCGCCTGCGGGCCTCCCGCCCGCGGCGATGATCCCGGTATAGCGCGCATTCCTGTCACCAACCTGTCGCCGCACGCCAAGGTGCTTCACGCGGGCGGCCGCGTCCCATAAGCTGCACCCGTTGCGAGGAGGGAGGACAAGGTTTGCGGCTTCTGCTGGTCGAGGACACCGCCGATGTCGCCGATGCGATCACCGCCAGCCTGGCGCGCGCCGGGATGGCCTGTGACGTGGCGCCGACGCTTGGCGACGGGCGGGCCTGCATCGCGGTGCAGGGTTATGACGTCGTCGTTCTCGACATCAACCTGCCCGACGGGGACGGCACCGAGCTGCTGCGCGAAATGCGCCGCCGGGGCGATGCGACGCCGGTTCTGATGCTGACCGCCCAGTTCGAGGTGTCGGACCGCGTCTCGGCGCTGGACAAGGGGGCCGACGACTATCTCGTCAAACCCTTCGATCTGCGTGAACTTGAGGCGCGGGTGCGTGCGCTTTTGCGCCGCGACCAGGGCCAGAAAAGCGCCGAGATCACGCTGGGCGCGCTGAGTTTCGACCCGGCGGCCAAGACGGTCAGGGTCAACGGCGCGCCAGTGGCGCTGACCCGGCGCGAGATGGCGCTGCTGAACCTCTTTCTGCGCCATCCCGGCACGGTGATGGACAAGGAGCGGCTGTTCGACGGGCTGTTCTCGTTCGAGGATGCCGAGGTGAGCCTGAACGCTGTCGAGCTTTACGTCGCGCGGCTTCGCAAGAAGCTGGCCGGCAGCGGTCTGTCGATCCGCACCCTGCGCGGGCTGGGCTACAGGCTGGATGCCGATGGCTGAGCGGGCGGCGCTTCTGCGGGCCATGAATCCGTCGCTGACCGCCCGCGTGGTGCTGGCGGTGGC
>JBAVQZ010000553.1:0-3058 GCA_049694515.1 Paracoccaceae bacterium
GGGCTGAGGACCACGGGCCACTTCCTGCGTACATGGCTGGCCCCGGCGCTGGGCGAGCGGCCCTTGCCCGAGGCGCGCCAGCGTCTGGTGGATCTGCTGGCGCGGCAGGGCTAGTCGTTGAACATTACCGGCGGCAGGGGGCGGCGATCGACCGCAAAGCTGAAAAGGTCGGGGCGGGAATAATGCCCCGCCACGTCCAGCGAGCGGCGCGCGCGGCGGGCCGCCTCGGGGTCGATCTCGGCATAGAGGATGTCCCTGGAGCGGTTGAGAGGCCCCGCGGCGATGCCTCCCATCGGCTTGCACACCACCGCGTCGCCGTCATTGACCCATTCGTCGGGGTCGAACAGCGTGTCGCGCTGGGGGAAGTCGTCAGGCACGTCGCCGCCCTGCATCGCCGTGGCGGTGCCGATCACCCAGCAGCCGCCCTCTTTCGCGATGTGGCGCATGGTGGCGATCCAGCTTTCGCCGGCGTCCCAGGTGGGCGCGACCCAGACCTCGATATCCTGGGCGTAGAGCGCATAGCGCGACAGCGGCATGTAATTCTCCCAGCAGATCAGCCCGCCCAGCCGGCCCACGGGCGTGTCCACCACCCGCAGGCCCGATGCGTCGCCAAAGCCCCAGACCATGCGTTCGGGGTTGGTGGGCATCAGCTTTCGGTGGCGGTTAAGGATCGCGCCGTCGGGGCCGATCACGACCATCGTGTTGAACAGCGTGGTGCCGGAATAGGCGCTGTCGATCTCGTTCAGGCCCATGACGATGGTCACGCCGTGGCGCTGGGCGGCCTCGGTGATCGGCAGCAGGTCGTCGCCCGAAAGGTCCACCGCATTTTCGCGCAGCCTTGCATGCAGCTCGCCCGCAAGCGCCATGTCGCCGCCGGGCCGCAGGCGCCAGGCCCAGGTGGGATAGCCGGGCAGGAATGCCTCGGGGAAGACCAGAAGTTCGGCACCGTTTCCGGCGGATTCGTCGATCGAGGCGAGCGCGCTGTCGATGGAGGCCGCGAGATCGAGCAGGACCGGCGGGCGCTGGATGACGGCGATCTTGTGGGGCATGGCGGGGCGCCTTTCGAACAGGGAATTCGGGCCGCCGCGCAGCCTAGCACGGTTTTCCGCGTTTCCCTACGCCCCGGAGGTCAGCCCAGCAGCCGCCGCGCGATCACCTGCGCCTGGATCTCGGCGGCACCTTCGAAGATGTTCAGGATCCGCGCGTCGCACAGGACACGGCTGATCTGGTATTCCAGCGCGAAGCCGTTGCCGCCGTGTATCTGCAGCGCGTTGTCCGCCGCCGCCCAGGCGACGCGGGCGCCAAGCAGCTTGGCCATCCCCGCCTCGAGGTCGCAGCGGCGGCCATGATCCTTTTCCCAGGCGGCGAAATAGGTCAGCTGCCGTGCGACCATGACCTCGGCCGCCATCATCGCCAGCTTGCCCGCCACGCGCGGGAAGGCG
Source organism: Paracoccaceae bacterium (assembly GCA_049694515.1). Taxonomy (GTDB): domain Bacteria; phylum Pseudomonadota; class Alphaproteobacteria; order Rhodobacterales; family Rhodobacteraceae; genus JADQCB01. The sequence goes on from JBAVQZ010000553.1 coordinate 1,443, forward strand.
ATCAGGGGCTTGCCGAACTGCTTGCGGTCCTGCGCGTATTGCAGCCCCAGCTCCAGCGCGTTCTGCGCCACGCCGATGGCGCGGGCGGCGGTCTGGACGCGGGCGGATTCGAAGGTCTGCATCAGCTGCTTGAAGCCCTGCCCCTCGACCCCGCCAAGAAGGTTCTCGTCCTTCACCTTGAAGCCGTCGAAACCCAGCTCGTATTCCTTCATGCCGCGATAGCCCAGCACCTCGATCTCGCCGCCGGTCATGCCGGAGGTCGGGAAGGGGTCGTCATCCGTGCCCGGCATCTTTTCGGCCAGGAACATCGACAACCCCTTGTAGTCGGTCGTCTCGGGGTCGGTGCGCGCGAGAAGGGTCATCACGTGGGCGCGGGCGGCGTGGGTTATCCATGTCTTGTTGCCGGTCACGTGGTAATCGTCGCCCACCTTGACCGCGCGGGTCCGCAGGCTGCCGAGGTCGGAGCCGGTGTTGGGTTCGGTGAACACCGCCGTCGGCAGGATCTCGGCGCTGGCGATCTTCGGCAGCCAGTGTTCTTTCTGCGCCTCGGTGCCGCCGCCCAGGATCAGCTCGGCCGCGATCTCGGAGCGTGTGCCCAGGCTGCCGACGCCGATATAGCCGCGCGAAAGCTCTTCGGAGACGACGCACATCGACGCCTTGCTGAGGCCCAGGCCACCGAACTCTTCGGGGATGGTCAGGCCGAACACGCCAAGCCCTGCCATCTCGTCGATGATCTCCATCGGGATCAGTTCGTCGTTGAGGTGCCAGCCGTGCGCGTGCGGGGCGATCTTTTCGTCGGCGAAACGGCGGAACTGTTCGCGGATCATCTCCAGCTCGTCGTCCAGACCGCTGGCGCCGAAGGTGGCGTGGCCGTGATTGTCCTGCATCAGCGCGGCCAGCCGCGCACGGGCGGCGGGGCTGTTGCCGCGGGCCATGAGCGTCGCCGCGGACGGGTTGTGGAGCAGCGTCGACTCAACGCCAAGATCGGACAGCCGCGCCATCTCTCCCTGGCTCATCGGGATTCCGCCGTGGATCTGGCTCAGGTATTCGCCGAAGGCGATCTGCAGGATCAAACGCTCCATCTCGCCCAGATTGCCGTCGGTGTTCAGGCGGCCGGCCCAGGCCTCCATCTGGCGAAGCGCCTCGACATAGGTGGCCAGCCACGAGAGCGCGTGCGCGGCGTACTGCCGTTCCTCCAGCGCCGGGGGCGAGACACGGCCGTCCTCGACCACCTTGTCGCGAAGCATGTCCGTCGCTTCGGCCAGAAGGGTCGCGGCCGGGTCGATTGCGTCGCCGGCCAGCGTCAGAAGGTCCGGCAAGAGCGCGTCTTCAGCTTCGTTCCGGGACATCTCCTGTCCATCATGCGGCATGGTTCGGCTCCTTCTTTCCGATTGTGACCGGCATAGGTTGTTTGCAGGTGCAGCGCAATAAACATTCAAAGGCGGGGCGCCTCAAGAAGCAATATGTCGCGCGGATTTTTGCGATGCAGCGCATACCCGCACAGGATATAGGGCTGGGAGGGAGAAAGGCTGTCTCATGGATCAACTCGTTTTCGGAATTCCGCTGGTGCTGTTCGCGCTGGCCGTCGGCATCGCGCTGTTCGCCGGCATGGTGAA
>JBAVQZ010000554.1:0-3787 GCA_049694515.1 Paracoccaceae bacterium
GTCGGGGCCAACGGCAACCCGCGCGGCGCCGGTCAACGTGGCCATCGAGATGATGCAGTCGGTTTCTTCCTCGTCGGCGCGCGCCAACGCGTCGGCAAGCACCAGCCGCCCCTCGGCGTCGGTGTTGTTGATCTCGACCGTCAGGCCCTTGCGCGAGGTCAGGATGTCCTGCGGGCGGAAGGAGGCGCCGGAGATGGCATTCTCGACCGCCGGGATCAGCACGCGCAGGCGCAGCGGCAGGCCAAGCGACATGATCATCCGCGCCAGCCCCAGCACGGCGGCCGATCCGCCCATGTCCTTTTTCATCAGCCCGATGGAGGAGGCGGGCTTGAGGTTCAGCCCCCCGGTGTCGAAACACACGCCCTTGCCCACCAGCGTCAGGCGCGGGCCGGCATCGCCCCAGCGCATGTCCAGCAGGCGCGGCGCCTGGGATGCGGCGCGGCCGACGGCATGGATCATCGGGAAGTTCTGCTTGAGCAGGTCGTCGCCCCGGATGGCGCTGACCTCGGCGCCATGTTCGCCGGCCAGCTTGAACAGCGCATCCTCCAGCGCCTCGGGTCCCATGTCGCCGGCGGGCGTGTTGATCAGGTCGCGGGTCAGCGCCTCGCCCGCCGTGATCGCTTCAAGGCGCGCGGCATCGACCCCTGCGGGCGCTTTCAGCACCGCCTCGCTGGCCGTTTGCGCGTGGTAGCGGTCGAAGCAATAGCCCGACAACAGCCAGCCCAGAGCCTCTTCGGCAAGCGCGTCGCCCGCGAGCGTCGTCTCGAGGTGATAGGTTCCTGCGGGCAGCGATGACGCCACGCCCGCCAGATGGAAACGGCCGCGCGCCCGTTTGCCGGCCGTGCCGTATCCCGCGGCGACGGCAGAGAGCTGCCCCTCGGCGTCCGGCAGGAGCCGGACATCGCCCAGCGCGGCCTTGAAGCCGGTCGCCCCGAGCCAGGCCGCCTGGGCCGGGGGAAGGGTTTCGCGCCAGGTTTCCAGCGCGGCCTCCTCGATCACGTGGACGGGGACCGAGATCGCGGTTTCGGGGGCGAAGGAAAGGGGCATGGACGGCTCCGGCAGGGAATGTTCCTGCCGCGCAGAGTAGTGGGATTGGCGGCACCTGCAAGCCGGGATCAGCCGGAAAGGTCCTGAAGATCCCAGACCATCTTGAGCGAGCGGTTGGCGACGCGCTCCATCCGGGCGAGCGTGGCGGACAGCGCCACGCCATCGCCGGTCTGCGCGGCATCGGTCACGTCGCAGGCCACCAGCGAGAGGCTGAGCATGCCCAGCGGTTCGGCAATGTCCCGGACTCGCGCGGCCAGTTGCGCGAGCGCCGGTATGCGGCTTGTCTGCCGCAGGCCCCTCATCCGCTCCAGCGCCACGGCAAGCTCTTCCATCGCCGATGCGACGGCGGCCGTCGCGCGCGCCTCGCCAAGTTCCACATAGATTGCAGCCAGCCGCTCGGCATCCATCCCGAGCGGTTCGTCCTGCCAGAGCACAGTCACCCCTGCCACCACGTCACCCTCCGCACCGTGTTTGCGCCCCCGCAGCGGTTTTCTGTCTGCACCGACGGCCTCAACAAAGCGTTGCCGGACGGGAAAGAAATCTCTCGAATTTAAAAAAAATGCCGCTTAGATAACTGCCATGAGCACAGCTACGCCCCTCGCCCCGTTCGCGCGCCCGTTGCCGGCTTACCTGGTGCAACGCTACCAGGGATGGAAAGCCACCACGCATGCCGAGAACAAGGTCTGGTACCGCCGCCTTGCCGAAGAGGGGCAGAGCCCCAGGGCGATGGTGATTTCCTGCTGCGACAGCCGGGTGCATGTCACCTCGATCTTCGGCGCCGATCAGGGCGAGTTCTTCATCCACCGCAACATTGCCAACCTAGTGCCGCCCTATACGCCGGACGGCGATCTGCACGGCACCTCGGCCGCGGTGGAATTCGCGGTGACGGCGCTGCGCGTGCCGCATCTCATCGTGCTGGGTCATTCCAACTGCGGCGGCGTGCGCGGCTGCCACGACATGTGCGCGGGCACCGCGCCCGAGCTGGAGGAGAAGTCCAGCTTCGTAGGCCGCTGGATGGACCTGCTGCGCCCGAGCTATGCGCGCCTGTCCGACATCGAGGACGAGCCGGAACGGCTGCGCGCGATGGAGAAGGAGGCCGTGCTGACCTCGCTGGAGAACCTGGCCACCTTCCCCTTCGTGGCGCAGGCGGTCGAGTCGGGCGAGATGATGGTGCATGGCCTCTGGACCGACATCGCCGAGGGTACGCTGGAGTTTTTCGACCCGGCGGAGGGTCGCTTCCTTCCCGTCTGATCCTGCCCGGTCAGGCCGCCAGCCTGCGACAAGCGCTTCGGCGGGACCGGCCCAGAATGTTCAACGCGGCGAGGCGGTTGGCGCGCGCCTTGCCAAGCAGATTCGTGGCCCCGGCCAGCGTTCCCGACCGTTTTTCAAGCTCGCTGGCCAGTATCGCGGCAATCTCGGCGCGGCTGACGCGGCCCTTTTCGGTGGTGGTATCGACAAGCGTTCGATCGGACATCTTTCCATCCCCTTTCGTTGCAGGTGGTGAATCCACGGGGCGAGGGCGGAGAAAGTTTCGGATGGTGTCGGAAAAATGGCAAAAAAAGAGCAGCGCCCGCGCAAGGCACTGCCCTTATTGATTTTTTACTTTGAAGTCAGCCCTTCTTGAGGACCCGGTTGGCCAGCACCTCGGCGATCTGCACCGCGTTCAGCGCCGCGCCCTTGCGCAGGTTGTCGGACACGCACCACAGGTTCAGCCCGTTCTCGATGGTGCTGTCCTGGCGGATCCGGCTGATGAAGGTGGCGAAATCGCCGACACATTCCACCGGCGTGATGTAGCCGCCGTCCTCGCGCTTGTCGACGACCATCAGGCCCGGGCTTTCGCGCAGGATGTCGCGCGCCTCGTCCTCGTCGAGGAACTCCTCGAACTCGATATTGATCGCCTCGGCGTGTCCGACGAAGACCGGCACGCGCACGCATGTCGCGGTCAGCTTGATCGACGGGTCCACGATCTTTTTCGTCTCGGCGACCATCTTCCACTCTTCCTTGGTGGAGCCGTCATCGAGGAACACGTCGATATGCGGGATCACGTTGAAGGCGATCTGCTTGGGATAGACGTGCGGCTCGACCTCCTGGCCCGGCACGTACATGCCCTTGGTCTGGTCCCACAACTCGTCGATGCCGTCCTTGCCCGAGCCGGACACCGACTGATAGGTCGAAACGACGACGCGCTTGATCTTCGCGCGGTCGTGCAGCGGCTTGAGCGCGACGACCATCTGCGCGGTCGAACAGTTGGGATTGGCGATGATGTTCTTCTTGGAATAGCCGGAAATCGCGTCGGCATTCACCTCGGGCACGATCAGCGGCACGTCCGGATCGTAGCGGTAGAGCGAGGAGTTGTCGATCACCACGCAGCCGGCCTTGGCGGCCTTCGGCGCGTATTCCTTGGTGGCGTCCGAGCCGATGGCGAAAAGCGCGATGTCCCAGCCGGTGAAATCGAACTGGTCCAGGTCCTTGGTCTTGAGCGTTTTGTCGCCAAAGCTCACCTCGGTGCCCAGCGACCGGCGCGAGGCAAGCGCGGCGATCTCGTCCACCGGGAACTGGCGCTCGGCCAGGATGTTCAGCATTTCGCGGCCCACATTGCCCGTGGCGCCGACAACGGCGATCTTGTAGCCCATATTGGCTCTCCTGAGGTCATTGATGACTTGGCGGGGACGTTTATAGCAAAGGCGGATGGGGCGAAAGGGGGCCTTTCCTAGCCCTGCGCCCGTGCCGCCCGCAGTTT
>JBAVQZ010000555.1:0-4283 GCA_049694515.1 Paracoccaceae bacterium
CGGTGCAGCCCGCCGCCAACGCCGCGCCGGCCTTGCGCGTCAGCATCGCCGCGGGGAAGTTCCACGGCGTGATCAGCGCGGCGACGCCGACCGGCTCGCGCCAGATCTCGACCTCGGCATCCGGCAGATGGCTGGTCACGCCCTCGATATTCGGGCGCTTGGCCTCTTCGGAATAGAACTCCAGGAAGGAGGCGGCATAGTCGATCTCGCCGCGCGCCTCCGAGATCGGCTTGCCCTGTTCCAGCACCATGATGCGGGCCAGATCCTCGCGGTGCTCGCCCATCAGCTCGAACCAGCGGCGCAGCAGCCGCGACCGGTCCTGCGGCAGAAGCCCGGACCAGACCGGGAAGGCCGCGTCGGCGGCGTCCACCGCAGCGCGGCTTTCCTCGGCGCTGAGGCTGGCCACCGCGCCCAGCCAGTCGCCGGTGGCAGGATCGGTGACGGCCAGCGTCTCGCGCGTGGCCGCGCCGGTCCATTGCCCGCCGATATAGCTGAACTGGCGGACCAGGCGCGGATCGCTCAGCTCGGTCAGGGGGGATTTCGGAACGGAATGTTGCCGGGACATGGGCTCTCCTCGCGAATGTCGGGGTGTCGCGGGGAAGATGCATCTTTTGGCAGCGAGGGTGTAACCAAAGGGAAGTGAAGTAATAGACGAAAATCCCCTCAAATCTTCGTATGGAAGATGATTCCTACTGTTTATCACTTCCGACCAGCAGATCGAGGGGCGGAACACCAGATGATTTCACCCCCTTCGTGACGACATAGGTGTAATACCGCGCCAGTCCGATCTGTGCCTCCAGCATCCCGTCGATCAGCCGCTGATAGCTGTCGATGGAGCGCGTGACGACCTGCATAAGGTAATCGTATCCACCGCCCAGCGCCCAGCAGGCGACCACCTCGTCATGGCCCGCGACCGCTGTTTCGAAGGTCTGGAAATCGGCGGCCTTGTGGCCCTCCAACTCGATGGCGACAAAAACCACGACATGCGGCCCCAGCGCCTTGAGCGACAGCTCGGCGCGGTAGCCGGCGATGATTCCCGCCTCCTCGAGCCGTTTCAGGCGCTCCCAGCAGGGGGTCGGCGACAGGTTGATCCGCGCGGCCAGTTCCGATTTGGTGATGCGCCCCTCTGCCGACAGGATTCGCAGGATCTCCAGGTCGCGATTGTCCAGCTTTATCATGTGTCTATGCCTCTATCTTCATGCCAGACCCGGCAGCGCGGATCATGGCCGCGGCGTGGGTGGCGATGGCGGTGTCCTGGGCACCCGTCCCGGTCAGGTCGCAGATGGTGATCTGCGCATCCGACGACCGTCCCGCGGCCTCGCCGGTGACAATCTGACCCAGTTCCGGCGGCAATCCGCGTGTCCACAAGCCCGCTTCTTCGGCTGCGCGCAATTCCCCCAGCGCGCGGCATTGGGCGGCGTTGTCGGCAACGTAAAGGTTGGCACGAACGAGCGCCAGCGGGTCGATCTCGTTCTTTCCGGCCTGGTCCGACCCCATGGCCGTAACATGCAGCCCGGGATGCAGCCATTCGGCCATCAGCAAGGGGCCGCGCGCCGGCGTGGTGGTGACGACAAGCTGGCTTTCGGCCACCAGCCGGGCCGGGTCCGGCTCGGCACGGGCGTCGATCTTCAACGCCTCCGACAGCTCTGCCGCGCATTGCGCCGCCTTGTTCATGTCGCGCCCCCAGACCAGCAGGCGCGGGAACGGCCGCACCAGATGCGCCGCGATCATCTGAAGACGTGCCTGCACGCCCGTGCCCATCACGCCCGCAGTCTGTACATGCGCCGGCGCCAGGTACCGCGCCGCCACCGCGCCGGCCGCGGCGGTGCGCGTGTCGGTCAGATAGCCGTTGTCCAGAAACAACGCCTCGACCAATCCGGTTTTGGCCGAGAACAGGATCATCAGCCCGTTCAGGCTGGGCAATCCCAGCGCGGGATTGTCGAAAAAGCCCGGTGAGACCTTGATGGCAAAGCCGTCGAACCCCTCGATATAGGCGGTTTTCACATCCACCTCGCCATGCGCGGCGGCGATCTCCATCGACATCACGGGCGGCATCACCACCTTCCCCTGGCCCAGCGCGTGGAAGGCGCTTTCGATCACCTCGACGGTGGAAAGGTCCAGCCCCACCGCCGCGCGCAACTCCGCCTCGGTCGCGATCGTGATTTCATGCGCCATGACGCTGCCCCTTCACGGTCACCTCGCCCAGGCGCACATCCTGCCCGGTCACCACGCGGGTGAAAACATCCATGTCCAGGTTGCGGCCGGTCAATATGGTGGCCACCGGCCCGTCCGGAAGGCTGACCTTGCCCGCCATCAGCGCCGCCAGCCCCACCACCGCGCCGCCCTCGGCCACCAGCCGATCCTCGAAATAAAGCGTCTGCATCGCACGGTAGATCTCCTCCTCGGTGACCAGCACGGTCGCGTCCAGATGATCGCGGCACAGCGCGAAGGACAGGCGGTTGTCCATGCCGATCCCGCCGCCAAGACTGTCGGCCAGGCTGGGCACCTCCTCGACCTCGACCGGGCGGCCGGCCTTCAGCGAAAGGTGCATCGCCGCGCCCCGATCCATGCTGACGCCAATCACGCGGATGCCGGGATTGATCGATTTCGCGGCCAGCGCGACACCGCCGGCCAGACCGCCGCCCGAGAGCGGCACCAGCAGCGTGGCGATGTCGGGCCGCGCGGCGAGCATCTCCAGCCCGATGGTCCCCTGCCCCGCGATCACGGCCGGGTCGTCAAAGGGGGATATTTCCACCAGCCCCTCCTCGGCCACCAGTCGTTCGGCCTCGGCCTGGGCGTCGTCCTGGCTGCTGCCGACGATCTGCACCTCGGCGCCCAGCGCGCGGATGCCGTCCACCTTGGCGCGCGGCACCAGCTTCGACATGCAGATCACGGCCCGAAGCCCCTTTTCGCGCGCAGCAAAAGCCACGCCGCGCCCGTGATTGCCGGTGGAACAGCAGGTCACGCCCGGCACATTTCCCAGCCCGGCCACCGCGTTCAGCGCGCCGCGCAGTTTGAAAGCGCCGATCGGCTGGACGATCTCCAGCTTCATCAGCACCTCGCGCCCCGCGATCCGCGTCATGTGGGGCGAAGGCACCAGCGGCGTGTTTCCGGCCACCGGGTCGATGCGCGTCCTGGCGGCCAGGATGTCGGCGAGAGTGAGCTTCATCGCATCTCCTTGTCGGAATTGGGCAATTCCCCGTCGCCCCAGTTGGGGTATTGACACCGGAGACCGGCATCCTGTTTGGTGTTCGATAGTGCGACCCTTCCGGATCGCGCCCCCCAAGAGCACCACGCCGCCGATGGCCAAGTCAACCGGACGTCGAAACGGGGGGCGTGGCATCATGTGATGAGGAGAGAGGTTCGTGAACGAAGAGATCGTGCAATTTGGTTATTCGACCGAGAATCGCGCCCCCTTCAGCCTCGAAGAATACAACCGCCGCCTGGGAAAGGTGCGCGCGGCGATGGAGGCGCGCGGCCTGGACTTGCTCTTCGTAGAGGACCCCAGCAACATGGCCTGGCTGACGGGCTATGACGGCTGGAGCTTCTATGTGCATCAGGGGGTGCTGGTGTTCCACGACGCCGACCCGATGTGGTGGGGCCGCGGACAGGATTCGAACGGCGCTTATCGAACGGTCTGGATGTCGAGCGCCCACGTCTTTTCCTATGCCGACAACTATGTGCAATCGACCGAGCGCCACCCGATGCAGTCGCTGGCGCAGATCATCCGCGAGCTGGGCTATGACGACAAGCGCATCGGCGTCGAGATGGACAACTACTATTTCTCGGCGCGGGCTTATGTGACCCTGGTCGAGGAACTGCCCGACGCGACGCTGGTCGACGCCACGGCGCTGGTCAACTGGCAGCGCGGAGTCAAGTCGGACGAGGAGCTGGCCTTCATGCGCTCGGCCGCGCGGATTTCCGAGAAGCTTGTGGACGGCGTGCTGGAGCGCGTCGAACCCGGCCTGCCCAAGAACGAGCTGGTGGCAGAGATCATGCGCGACGCCATTCTGGGCATAGATGAGCACTGGGGCGATTATGCCGCCATCGTGCCACTGCTGCCGTCGGGCGCCGATGCCGCCGCCCCGCACCTGACTTGGGACGGGCGCCCGTTCGAGACCGGCGAGGCCACCTTCTTCGAGTTGTCGGGCTGCTACCGCCGCTATCATGCGCCGTTCTGCCGCACGGTTTTCCTGGGCGATCCGCCGGATTACATCCTAAACGCCGAGGCCGCGCTGCTCGATGGCATGGAGGCCGGGCTGGAGGCCGCCCGCGCCGGAAAC
>JBAVQZ010000556.1:0-5584 GCA_049694515.1 Paracoccaceae bacterium
GGCAAAAAGGGGCAAATAGGCCCTTCACAAGGCGCGACCGACTCGTTATTTACCCGCGCACTACCTGATCACGTGCGGTCGTGGCGGAATTGGTAGACGCGCAGCGTTGAGGTCGCTGTGGGGTAACACCCGTGGAAGTTCGAGTCTTCTCGACCGCACCATCTTCTTCATCTCGATGCCCAGGAACCCACGGAGCCGGAGCCTGTCCCGCTCCGTTCCGCTTGACTGCGGCCGAGCGCGGGAGTATTCCGCGACCCGTGGCGATTTGTTAACCGGATTGCGGGCCACGTTAAACACTCCGCTAAAGAGGTCAGGGATGCAGCGCAGCCCCGGCTTTTCCGGTCGGGGTTTTTTATTGCGCGGAGAACGTGCCATGACGAATTGGAGCAGACGCACCAGCCAGATCCATGCCGGGATCCGGCGCAGCCAGTACGGCGAGGTGGCCGAGGCGATCTTCCTGACCCAGGGGTTCGTCTATGACAGCGCCGAGCAGGCCGAGGCCCGCTTTCTGGAACTGGGCGAGGACGAGTTCATCTATGCCCGCTATGGCAACCCCACGGTTCGCATGTTCGAGGAACGCATCGCCGCGCTGGAAGGCACGGAGGACGCCTTCGCCACGGCCAGCGGCATGGCGGCAGTAAACGGGGCGCTGACCTCGATGCTGAAGGCCGGCGATCACGTGGTCGCCTCCCGCGCGCTTTTCGGTTCCTGTCTTTACATTCTGGAATCCCTGCTGCCGCGATACGGCGTGGATGTCACTTTCGTGGACGGCACCGATGCCGGCGCTTGGGAAAAGGCGATAACGCCCGAGACCAAGGCGGTTTTCGTCGAATCCGTATCCAATCCGACGCTGGAAATCATCGACGTGAGCCATGTCGCGCGTCTGGCGCATGACGTCGGCGCGACGCTGATCGTTGACAATGTCTTTGCAACGCCGGTCTATTCCCGCGCCGTGGAACTGGGCGCCGATGTGGTGGTCTATTCCGCGACCAAGCATATCGACGGGCAGGGGCGCTGTCTGGGCGGCGTGGTGCTTGGCAGCAAGGAATTCATCCGCGGCACGCTGGAGCCCTATCTCAAGCATACCGGCGGGGCGATGAGCCCGTTCAACGCCTGGGTGATGCTCAAGGGGCTGGAAACGATGGATCTGCGCGTACGTGAACAGACGCGCAGCGCGACTGCACTCTCCGCCGCGCTGGAGGGGCACGAGAAACTGTCGAAAGTGATCTATCCGGGTCTGCCGTCGCACCCTCAGCACGCGCTGGCGATGCAGCAGATCGGGGCCGGCGGCACCACGCTGGCGTTGGAGCTGACGGGCGGGCGAGACGCGGCGTTCGCTTTCCTCAACGCGCTGGAATTATTCACGATTTCCAATAATCTGGGCGATGCGAAAAGCCTGGTGACGCATCCCGCGACGACCACCCACCAGCGTCTGCCTGACGATCAGAAACTGGCGCTCGGCATCTCGCAGGGGCTTGTGCGGGTGAGCGTGGGGCTTGAAGATGAGGCTGATCTTCTGGACGATCTGAAAAATGCACTGGCGGCTGCCTGACCGTGCCAACTTGCGCGGCAGGGCTGGACTTGTCGCGCAACTGCCCCAAATCTGCGTTCTGACAGACACGCCAACGGGAATGGCCTGATGAACATTCAAGACCGCAAGCCGAACCGCGACGAAGCCGAACAGGCGCTGGCGTTGTTGCGCCACTGGGCGAGCATGTCCAGCACGGCCGAACTTGCGGCGCTCGACCCGTCCCTGGCGCGGCTGATGGAACGTCCGCTGCCGTCCAACAACGGTCCGGCGCTGAGCCGCGACTACCCGCATGAATTCGCGCCCGACGCCGCCTACAAGGCGTCGATGCCGGACCTCCAGAACGGCCCGGCCAGCCTGATCCGTGGCGCGCGGCAGGCGATACAGCATGTCGGCATTTCCAATTTCCGCCTGCCGATCCGCTTCCACACCCGCGACAATGGCGATCTGACGCTGGAAACCTCGGTCACCGGCACGGTCAGCCTGGAGGCCGAGAAGAAGGGCATCAACATGTCGCGCATCATGCGCAGCTTCTATCGGCATTCCGAGCGGCGCTTCAGTTTCGCGGTGATGGATGCGGCGTTGGATGACTACAAGCGCGATCTGGACAGCTTCGACGCGCGGCTCCTGATGCGGTTCTCGTTCCCTGTGCTGCGCCCCTCCCTGCGCTCGGGTCTGCAAGGCTACCAGTATTACGATATCGCCCTGGAACTGGTCGAGACGGCCGGCGAGCGCAAGAAGATCATGCATGTGGACTATGTCTATTCCTCCACCTGCCCCTGCTCGCTCGAACTGGCCGAGCATGCGCGCGAGGCGCGGGGGCAGTTGGCCACGCCGCACGCGCAACGCTCGGTCGCGCGGATATCGGCGGTGATGGCGCAGGACGCGGGCTGCCTTTGGTTCGAGGATCTGATCGACATCTGCCGCGCGGCGGTGCCCACCGAGACGCAGGTGATGGTAAAGCGCGAGGACGAGCAGGCCTTCGCCGAGCTCAACGCCGCAAACCCGATCTTCGTGGAGGATGCTGCGCGGCTGTTCTGCGAGGGGCTTCGCAAGGACGCGCGGGTGGACGATTTCCGCGTGGTGGCCAGCCATCAGGAAAGCCTGCACAGCCATGACGCGGTCAGCGTGCTGGTCGAGGGCGATACCTTTGCCGCGGACAGCCTTGACCCGCAGTTCTTCGCCACGCTTATCCACCGCGGCTGAGGCGCACGCCGCCGCTTGACAGGCGCGTGCGGCGCAGCCAAGCCTTCGCGGATGATCGATCTGCGCCCCGTCGGATATGTTGCCGGTCTGCTCGTCGCGTTTCTGGGCGCGACGATGGTTTTTCCGCTGGTGGTCGATCTGTGGGAGGGAAACGGCGAGTGGGAGGTGTTCCTCTTCGCCTCCCTTTTCACGACCCTGACCGGCGGCCTTCTGGCGCTGGCCTCCTCCAGCGGCATCCCGGCCGGGCTGTCCCTGCGCCAGACCTTCCTGCTGGCCACCGGCGTCTGGCTGATCCTGCCGGTGTTCGGAAGCATTCCCTTCATCATCGGCGCCACCGAGGCGCGCGTCGTTGACGCCTTCTTCGAGGCGATGTCGGGTATGACCACGACCGGTTCGACCGTATTCACCGGGCTCGAGGGGCTGCCACACGGGCTGCTGCTGTGGCGCTCGATGCTGCAATGGTTCGGCGGCGTCGGGATCATCGTCGTCGCCATGGTTTTCCTGCCCGAGCTGAAGGTCGGCGGGATGCAGATATTCCGCAGCGAGGCGTTCGACACGTCGGGCAAGGTGCTGCCGCGCGCCGCACAGATCGCGGCGCGTATCTCGGTCATCTACCTGCTGCTGACCGCGGCCTGCTTTTTCTGTTACGTGCTGGTCGGCATGGGCGAGTTCGACGCGCTGAACCACGCCCTGACCACGCTCTCCACCGGCGGTTTTTCGACCTATGACTCCTCCTTCGGCACCTTCCAGGGGCCGGCCGAATACGTCGCATCCGTCTTCATGGTGCTGGCAAGCCTGCCCTTCGTTCGCTACGTGCAGATGCTGGGCGGCAATACCCGCCCGATTCTGCGGGACAGCCAGGTTCGGACCTTCTTGTGGATCGTGGCAGTGCTGGTCGTGACGCTGACGCTGTTTCGCGTCGTAGTGAACATGGACCGCCCCGAGCACGCCTTCCGTGAAGGGATTTTCAATGTCACCTCGATCATCACTGGAACCGGCTATGCCAGCGTCGATTATCAGCTTTGGGGCGGTTTTCCGGTCGTCGTGTTCTTCTTCACCGGGCTGATCGGCGGCTGTGCCGGATCGACCTGCTGTTCGATCAAGGTTTTTCGCTACCAGCTTCTGTTCGCCGCGATCGGGGCGCAGATCCGCCGGATCCAGTCGCCGCACGGCGTGTTCACCACGCGCTACGAAGGCCATCCCGTGACCGAGGAACTTCTGTCTTCGGTCATGGCGTTCCTCGTGCTGTTCGTGGTATCTCTGGGGTTGCTGTCGGTCGCGCTCAGCCTGACCGGGCTGGACCTCGTGACCTCGATCTCGGGGGCCGCGACCGCGCTTGCCAATGTCGGCCCGGGCCTGGGCGACATCATCGGGCCGTCGGGCAATTTCTCCACCCTCAACGATCCGGCGAAATGGCTGCTGTCCGGGGCCATGCTGCTGGGTCGGCTGGAGCTTCTGGCGGTCTACGTGATCCTGACGGTTACATTCTGGCGCAACTAGACGCCCGGTTCCGTCAGTTCCAGCACGACACCCGCACCGTCATGTCGGCGGCCAGCTTCGTCAGATCCTCCGGGTCCATCGCGCCCGTGCGGTCTGACGCGGCCATCTTCACCGCGTTGGCCGACAGGAACTCGGCGATCGCCGGAATCGAGGCGGCAAAGCTGACATCCTCCGGCAGCTTGCGGTTGCCGTCCTCGCGGGGCAGAAGCACGCCCATCACCGCACCTGTACGGTCGAATACCGGCCCGCCGGCGTCGCCGGGCAGCGCGTCCAACGCAAGGCGGCTGACATCTGTTTCTCCTTGCAGGCCTTTGAGTTGCGCCAGCTTGCCATACGTCAGCACCGGAAGGTCCAACACGTCGCCATAGGAAAACCCGGCCACGGACACGTCCGACTGAAGCCGCGGCGCCCCCGTCTGGAACGCGGCATAGGCGATCGGCGTCAGGCTCTGGCGCGGCCGCAGCACCGCAAGCCCCAGCGCGTCGTCGCGCGCCGCGACGTCGGCCTCGAAATCGTCGCCGATTGTCAGGCGCTTGCATTGTTCCAGCACCTGCGACGTCGTCAGGACGGTGCCCGCCCCGTCAACGTAGAACCCGCTGCGCGAGATTTCGGGGCGGCGGATTTCCAGCCCGGACATCAGGTCGATGTTCTGATCCTCGGTCGTGGCGCCGAGCGTTTCATCAAGCGCGCCGTTGCCATAAGGATCGAACGTGTCGCGCATGATCTGAACCGCGCGCTGCATCAGGTCCTCGTCCCGCGGCTTCCAGGCCAGCGTGAAGCCCTTGACAGTGCCGTTCACCAGCCGCGCATAGGTATAGGAATGCAGCGTGGCGTTCCGGCCGGTCAGCACGAAGGAGTCGCTGTCGCGGTTGCGCCGGCCTTCCATCGGCACGATCTCCAGCGTCTGCATCACGTCGTAAAGGCCGAAAAGGGTGGTCTGATCGCCCTTCTGACTGATCAGAAGCACGCGTACACCGTGGTCGGTGGTGCTGTCATACTGCACGAAAGGCGGGTCGTCGCGGGCGAATTCGACCATGCCCATCGGCAGGCGGATGCGGATTCCGGCCCGGGCGTTGTCCACCATCTGCATGCCCAGATCGGCCAGCGCCTCGCGGTAGCTTTTCAGAAGGGCGGCGCGCTGCCGCGTGGTCAGGATGCCGGTCGGATCATACCCCTTAGCCGACTGATAGCTGCGCATCGCGCTGCGGGTGCCGGGGCCGAAGGCCGCGTCGATAGCCCCGTCATAGAACCCTTCCCATTGCAGCGCCTGCTGAACCTCCTCGCGGTCGTCGCGGGTCAGCGCGCGCTCGCCGCGCCGCGCCTCGGCCGGGGTCTCCTGGGGCATGAGGC
>JBAVQZ010000557.1:0-3945 GCA_049694515.1 Paracoccaceae bacterium
ACGGTGCACGGGCTGATCGTGAAGGTGGCGCCGCGGCTGGCGACCGCGCTGGGGCAGAAGCTGGCCGCGCAGACCGTGCCGGTGATCGGCGCCGTGGCCGGCGCGGCGACGAATTATGCCTTCACCAGCTATTACCAGGAAATCGCGCATGTGCATTTCGGTCTGAAACGGCTGAGCCGTGAAAGCGGTGTGGACGAGGCACGGCTCACCGAGGATCTGCGTCGCATGATGAGCGGGCGGATCGGCCGCTAGACCGCCCAGTCCTGCCGGCGAAGCCAATCCAGCACTGCCGGGCGCACCGACTGGTCGCCGCTTTCGCGCGCCTCGTCGATCACCGCGCGGGCCTCGCCAAGGTCGGTGCGGCGCAGCAGGTGCTTGACCGGCCCGATCGAGGCCGGGCGCATCGAAAGCGTCCGGAACCCGATCGCGGCGAAGCAAAGCGCCTCGACCGGGCGGCCTGCGTCCTCGCCGCAGAACGAGACCGGCGTGCCGCAGGCGTCGCAACGCGCGACGATCTGCTCGAGAAAGCTCAGGAAGCTGACATTCAGCGTGTCGTAGCGCCGCCGCACGCGCTCGTTCTCGCGGTCGGCGGCGAAGAAGAACTGTTTCAGGTCGTTGCCGCCGATCGACACGAAATCGGCCAGGTCGAAGAACTGCTGCGGGGCAAAGGCCAGGCTGGGGGTTTCGAGCATCGCGCCGATCTCGACCTTCTCGGGCAGGGGGCGGCCCAGCCGGTCCTCGCGGTCCAGCTCCCGCAGCAGGTGGTCCCGCGCGGCCTTGAATTCCTCGAACTGGGCGATGAAGGGGAACATGACGACAAGCGGACGTCCGGCGGCGGCCCGGATAAGCGCCTGCAGCTGCATTCGCATCACGCCCGGCTTGTCCAGGCCGACCCGGATCGCGCGCCAGCCCAGCGCCGGGTTCGGCTCGTCCTCGCGCTTCATGTAGGGCAGCACCTTGTCCGACCCTATGTCGAGGGTGCGGAAGGCGACGCGCCGCCCGTGCGCTGCGTCCATCACCCTGCCGTAGATCCCGGCAAGCTCGGCCCGGCGCGGTACCTTGGAGCGGATCAGGAACTGCAACTCGGTGCGGAACAGGCCCACCCCTTCGGCGCCCGACCCTTCGAGCGAGGGAAGGTCGGCCATCAGCCCGGCATTCATGTGCAGCGCGATGCGCGTGCCGCAGAGCATTTCCGCCGGCTTGTCGCGGATCGAGGCATAGCGCTCCTGCGCCTTGGCCTGCATCGCGATCTTGTCGCCGAAGGCGCTGGCCACCGAATCCTCGGGCCGAAGATGCACGACGGCCTGATCGCCATCGACCAGGATCGGGTCGCCGTTCAGCGCCTCGGTGGTGATGCGCGCCGCGTTGACGACCAGCGGTATGGCCAGCGCGCGGGCGACGATCGCGGCATGGCTGGCGACCGAGCCTTCCTCCAGCACGATGCCGCGCAGCTTGCGGCCATAGGCCAGAAGCTCGCCGGGGCCGATGTTGCGCGCGATCAGGATCGGGTCGTCGGGCATTTCCGCACCGGTCTCCTGTCCCTGTCCGGTCAGGATGCGCAGCAGGCGGTTTGACAGGTCGTCCAGATCCTGAAGCCGCTCGCGCAGATAGGCGTCGGGCACCGTCTGCAACCGGGCGCGGGCGGCGGACTGCTCTTTTTCCACGGCGGCCTCGGCCGAAAGCCCGAGGTCGATATCCTCGTCCATCCGGCGTTTCCAGCCGGAGGAGTTGGCAAACATGCGATAGGCCTGTAGCACCTGCAACTGCTCGCTGTCGTGATCGCCGGCCATCACCAGCATGTCGTCCACCGACACGCGCAACTGGTCCACCGCGGCCTTCAGCCGCTCCTTCTCGGCCTGCGGATCGTCCGCCACGGGGTTGGTGACGACCACGCGCGGCTCGTGCAGCCAGACATGGCCCGAGGCCACGCCTTCCTGCCCGCTGCCGCCGCGGAACATCACCGGGCGCTGGTGCAGCGCCGACATGGCGGACCCTTCGCCGACGAAGGCGCCGAGTTCGGTCATCTCGGCCACGACCATCGCGACGACTTCCAGCGCATAGACCTCGTCCTCGGAGAATTCGCGCGCTTCTTTCGACTGCACCACCAGCACGCCCAGCCGTTCGCCCAGCCGCTGGATCGGCACGCCGAGGAACGAGGAATAGATCTCCTCTCCCGTTTCGGGCATGTAGCGGAAACCCTTGGCCGATGGCGCGTCGCCGGTATTGACCGGGCGCGCGGTGCGGGCGACGCGACCCACCAGACCCTCGCCCACGCGCAGCCGGGTCTGGTGCACGGCCTCGGGTTTCAACCCCTCGGTGGCGCAAAGCTCCAGCGTTTCGGAATCCCGGAACAGGTAGATCGAGCACACGTCGGAGCGCATCGAATCGCCGATGATATGGGTGATCCGGTCAAGACGCTCCTGCCCCTTGCCGGGCTCGGCAAGGGTGTCGCGCAGACGCCGCAGCAGCTTGCGGCTTTCACTTTCCGTGCGTTCGGGCATCTGCCCCCATCTCAGGCCGCGCGTTCCAGACCGAACGCATCATGCAGGGCCTGCACCGCGAGTTCCATATATTTCCGGTCGATCAGGACGGAAATCTTGATCTCGGAGGTTGTAATGACCTTGATGTTTATTCCCTCGGCGGAAAGCGCCTTGAACATCTGGCTGGCGACCCCCGCGTGGGAGCGCATGCCGATGCCCACGACAGACACCTTGGCCACTTCTGTGTCGGCGACCAGATCGTGGAAGTTGATCTCGCCGCGCTGCTTGGCCGCCTGCATCGCCTTGTCGGCGCGCGCCACCTGACCCACGGGGCACGAGAAGGTCATGTCGGTGCGCCCCTCCTCGGAGATGTTCTGCACGATCATGTCCACGTTGACGCCCGCCTCGGCCAGCGGGCCGAAAATGGCGGCGGCGATGCCCGGACGGTCGGCGACCGAGATCAGTGTCACTTTGGCTTCGTCGCGCGAATAGGCGATGCCGGAGACGACGTTGCTTTCCATGATATCCTCCTCGGGGCAGACCAGCGTGCCGGAGATTTCGTCATTGTCCTCGAAACTGGACAGCACGCGCAAGCGCACGTTGAAGCGCATCGCCAGTTCCACCGAACGGGTCTGGAGAACCTTGGCGCCGAGACTGGCCAGCTCCAGCATCTCCTCGAAGGCGATGCGGTCCAGCTTGCGGGCCTTGTCCTCGATCCGCGGGTCGGTGGTATAGACGCCATCCACATCGGTGTAGATGTCGCAGCGCTCGGCGCCGAAGGCCGCGGCGAAGGCCACCGCGGTCGTGTCCGAGCCGCCGCGGCCCAGCGTGGTGATGCGCCCTTCGGGGCTTATGCCCTGGAAACCCGCCACCACGGCCACGCGCATGCCCTCGGTGAACTTGGCGTCGATGTTGTCGCGCGGGATCTCCTCGATCCGGGCGGCGGAATGGGCGCTGGTGGTCTTAAGTGGCACCTGCCAGCCCTGCCAGCTGCGCGCGGGCACGTCCATTTCCTGCAACATCAGCGCCATCAGCCCGGCGGTCACGTTCTCGCCCGAGCTGACCACGGCATCATATTCGCGCGCGTCGAAGAAAGGGGCGGTCTGCTCCACCCAGCCGACCAGCTCGTTCGTGCGGCCGGACATGGCCGAAACGATGACGATCACGTCATAGCCGCGCTCGACCTCGCGCCGGACCTTTTCGGCCGCGTTGCGTATACGGTCCAGATCGGCCACCGAGGTGCCGCCGAATTTCATTACTAGAAGCGGCATTCGCCCCTCCGGCCATACAGTGAGCCGCTTCCTAGGTGATGGCAGGTGGGAGAGCAAGGGAGATGTCAGCCAAGCGGCCGACGCCGTTCGAAAAGGCCGGTCGGGGCGGGACCGAGCGGCACATCGCGAAGATGGCGGAAGCCGAGGCGCCGCAGAACCGCGCGCGAGGCGACATTCGCGGGGCGTGCCAGCCC
>JBAVQZ010000558.1:0-1907 GCA_049694515.1 Paracoccaceae bacterium
GGGCTGGACATGGCGGCTGCTCTGGCCCACGGGCGCGAGGTGGGCGGCCCCGGCCTGCGCGCCATGCGTATCCACCAGCGCGCGCTGATGATGAAGGAGATCGGTCTGAAGCTGATGGAGCGCAAGGAGGAGCTTTACAAGATCTCCACCGCCACCGGCGCCACCCGCACCGACAGCTGGGTCGATATCGACGGCGGCATCGGTACGCTTCTGACCTATGCCTCCAAGGGCCGGCGCGAATTGCCGAACGGCCACGTCATCCCCGACGGGGACCCGGAGATGCTGTCACGCGATGGCAGCTTCATCGGACAGCATATCCTGACGCCGCTGGACGGCGTCGCGATCCACATCAACGCCTTCAACTTCCCGGTCTGGGGCATGCTGGAAAAGCTGGCGCCAACATGGCTTGCCGGGATGCCCGCCATCGTCAAGCCGGCGAGCCAGACTTCGTACCTGACCGAAGCCTGCGTGCGGATGATGCTGGAGATGGACGTGCTTCCCGAAGGCGCGCTGCAGCTGATCTGCGGCTCGACCGGCGATTTGCTGGACCGGGTGAGGTGTCAGGACGTGGTCACCTTCACCGGCTCGGCCGCGACGGCCAAGAAGCTTCGCACCACACCGGCGATCGTCGAAAACTCGGTGCGTTTCACCGCCGAAGCGGATAGCCTGAACGCAAGCATACTGGCCTCCGACGCGGCCCCCGGTACGCCGGAATTCGATCTTTTCATCAAGGAAGTGCATCGCGAGATGACGGTCAAGACGGGGCAGAAATGCACCGCGATCCGTCGTGCCATCGTCCCTGCCGGACATCTCGAGGCCGTGACCGAGGCGTTGCGCGCCCGGATCGAAACGACCACCATCGGCAACCCCGAAGACGAGGGCACGCGGATGGGTCCGCTGGCCTCGGCCGATCAACTGCGCGAGGTCGAGCGGGCGATCGAGCGTCTGGCACAGGAGGCGCGCATCGTCATTGCGCCGGGCACAGTGCCCGGGGGCGGTGCCTTCATCGCACCCTGCGTTCTTGTCTGCGACGACCCGCTGACCGCCAACGCCCCCCACGAGGTGGAAGCGTTCGGCCCGGTCTGCACCCTGATGCCCTATGAAACGCTGGAAGAGGCCGTCGAAATCGCCAACCGCGGCGCGGGCTCGTTGGTCGCCTCGGTATTCACCAACGATGCCGCGTCCGCGAAAACGCTGGGTCTGGGAATCGCGCGGCTGCACGGGCGCATCCTTTACGGCAACCGCGGCTCGGCCAAGACATCGACCGGGCACGGCTCCCCCCTGCCGCAGATGATCCACGGCGGCCCCGGGCGTGCGGGCGGCGGCGAAGAGCTTGGCGGGATGCGCGCGGTGCATCACTTCATGCAGCGCACCGCGCTTCAGGGCACGCCCGACCTTCTGACCGCGGTCGCCGGAAAGTGGATGCCGGGCGCCGCGCGGCGCACCGACGGGCCGCACCCGTTCCGCAAATCGCTGGCCGAGCTGGAAATCGGTGACACCATCGTCACAGAAAAGCGCGTTGTCACGCTTGAGGATATCGCGCATTTCGCCGAGTTTACCGGCGACACCTTCTATGCCCACATGGACGATGCCGCCGCCAAGCGGAACCCGTTCTTCGAGGGGCGCGTCGCGCATGGATATCTGATCGTGTCCTTCGCGGCGGGTTTGTTCGTGCAGCCCGACGAAGGGCCTGTGCTGGCCAATTACGGCGTGGACAACCTCCGATTCATGACGCCGGTCAATCCGGGCGACGCGCTTCAGGTCCAGCTGACGGCCAAGCAGATCACCCCGCGCGAGACCGAGGATTACGGCGAGGTGCGCTGGGACTGCACCGTCACCCGCGACGAGGGCGAGGTGGTCGCGCAGTACGACGTGCTGACGCTGGTGGCCAAGGCTCAGCGCGCGGC
>JBAVQZ010000559.1:0-6331 GCA_049694515.1 Paracoccaceae bacterium
GTGCGGGCCAGGAACAGGTCGAACAGGCGCAGGATCAGGTCGAAGCGCGGCTCGTTCGCGCGGCCCGTGGCGCTGTCGGCCAGCTTGATCGCGCGGGGGCGGTCGAGCCGGGGCAGATCGGCCAGAAGCGCCACGATCTCGGCATAAAGTGTCAGCCCGTCCAGGTTGGTCAACCGGATCGCCTCGCCCACCGAGCCGGCCGAGAGCGCGGCCAGCGCCTGCGCATTGTCGGTGGCGGCCCCTGCGGTGGCCAGCGCCTCGGCCATCTGCCCCGGGTCGAGCGTGTGGAGGCGTAGCATGCGGCAACGCGAGCGGATCGTCGGCAACAGACGCGAGGGTTGATGCGAGATCAGCAAAAGCGTCGCGTTGGCCGGCGGCTCCTCAAGCAGTTTCAGCAAGGCGTTCGCCGCGTTCGGGTTCATCTCGTCGGCGCTGTCCACGATCACCACGCGCCGGCCGCCATCGGTCGCCGAGAGCGAAAAGAAATTCTTCAGCCGCCGCACCTCGTCCACTGTAATGACGGTTTTCAGGCGCGGCGGCTTGGCTTTGTCGTCCCAGGCCCGGCGCAGCAGGAACAGCCCCGGATCGGACAATGCCGCGACGCGGTGGGCTACGGGATGGTCCGGCGAGATATCCAGACTGTCGGGCGGGGGCGGCGCATCACCGAACAGGCCGCCCTCGTCCTGCCTGGGCTGGGCCAGAAGGAAGCGCGCGATGCGCCAGGCCAGCGTCGCCTTGCCGACGCCGCGCGGGCCGGTGAGCAACCAGCCGTGATGCATCCGGCCGGTCGCAAAAGCGTTTAGAAAGGCGCCCTCGGCGTCTTCCTGACCCAGCAGGCGCTGCGTTTCGCGCGGGTGCGGCGCGCCATCGACGCGATCGGGTTCGAGAACGGACTCATCGCTCATGTCAACCGCCGGTCCGCGGCCTGCGCGATGTCGGCGGCCACGTCGTCAACAGGGCGGTTGCCGTCGATCACGACGCAGCGCGCGGCGAATTCCTCGGCCAGGTCCAGAAAGCCCCTGCGCATCCTGCGCTGCATCGCTTCGCCGAAATCCTCGAACCGCTCCTCTCCGCCGTTGCGGCCGCGCGCGCGCGACAGACCAAGCGCCGGATCCATGTCGATGATGAATGTCAGGTCGGGGTCGCGCCCGATCATCAGCCTGTGCAGCTTGTCCACCACCGCACGCAGATCGCCGCGGGTAATGCCTTGATACAGCCGGGTGGAATCCGCGTATCTGTCCGAGATCACGACCTTGCCGGCCTCGAGCCCGGGCTGGATCGTCTTTTCCAGGTGATCGCGCCGCGCGGCGGTGAAAAGCAGGATCTCGGTCTCGGCGGACCATCGGTCCGGCGGGCCCTCGAGAACCAGCCGCCGGATCTCCTCGGCGCCGGGCGATCCGCCGGGCTCGCGCGTCAATACAACGCTTCGCCCGGACCTTTCCAGTTGCTCCGCCAGCAGACGCGCCTGGGTGGACTTGCCCGAGCCGTCAATCCCTTCGAACGTGATGAATACGCCGGCTTCCGCCATGCTCAGAGGTCCTGCGCCTCTGCCATAAGCTTGCGGAGCAGCACCTGCGCGGCGGTCCGGATGCGGGGCAGGAAGCCGCCCCTGGCCACCGCCTTTTCGGCCACCAGCGGCAGGCGCTTTTCTTCCATGTCCGGCATGTTCACGACCAGTTCGGCGATCTTCTGGCCTTCGGCGATCGGCGCCTCGATCGGTGACTCGAACATCACCTGCGCCTCGATCGCGCCATCAAGGCTTGCCGGGATCAACAGGTTGACGTCCTCGGGCGTCACGAGTCCGACATGCTGCGCCGCGCCAAGCCAGACATTCGCCTCGCCAAGCCGTTCGCCCTTCTTGATCACCGATTTCTCGACGAACTGGCGGAAGGCCCAGTTGATCAGCCGCTCGCCCTCCTGCGCGCGTTCAGCCTCGGAATTCAGCCCCGAGATCACCACGATGACGCGGCGGGTCCCTTGTACGGCCGAGCCGACGAGGCCATAGCCCGCCTCCTGCGTGTGGCCGGTCTTCATCCCGTCGGCGCCGATGCCGAGGTGCAGCAGCGGATTGCGGTTGAACCGGTTTTGCGGCGCGCGGCCGTCGAAATCATACTCGCTCTCGCCGAAATAGCCGTAATACTCGGGGAATTCGCTGATCAGGTGATTGGCCAGTATCCCAAGGTCCTTCATGCTCATGCGTTGCGCCGGGTTGGGCCAACCGCTTGCATTGGCGAAGGTCGAGTTCTCCATCCCCAGGGCCTTGGCGCGCTCGTTCATCGAGCGGGCGAAGGCGTCCTCGGTGCCGGCCAGCCCTTCGGCCACCGTCACGCAGGCATCGTTGCCCGACTGCACGATGATGCCCTGGATCAGATCCTTGACTGTGGGCCGGTCCCGCGTGTTCAGGAACATGGTTGAGCCGCCCATGCTCATCGCGTGCTGCGACACCGAAAACTTCGTGTCCATCGTCACCCGCCCATCGCGCAGCGCCTCGAACAGCATGTTCAGCGTCATCAGCTTGGACATCGAGGCTGGCGGCAGCGGCGTGTCGGCATTCTTGCTGAGCAGGACGGTGCCGGTGGTCTGGTCCAGCACATAGGCCGCCCGCGCACGTGTCTCGTAGGTCGCCCGCGCCGGCGTGCCCAGAACAAGGGCGGCCAGGAAGGCCAGGACAGTCAGGTGAAGCAGTCGCATGGGTCCGGTGGTCCTGATCAAGATATCCTCAGTCTGTCACGTAATAGGCGTCGGCATAGCCCATCTTCTTCACTTCCTTCAGAAGGGTCTCGCGCTCGTCCTTCGAAGTGGCGGGCCCGACGAGAACCCGCCAGAAGGTCTTGCCGCGGCTTTCCTGCTTGCGGATCGTGGGCACGATGCCCCCGTTGCGCAGTGCCTGGCCGGTGCCGTTTGCGTTTTCCTCGATGTTGTAGAGCCCGATCTGGATGAACGGTTTGTCGAGGGGGGATGCCTTCGGTTTCGGCGCAGGGGCGGACTTCGCCGCCGCGGTTTCGGTTCCGGCCCCCGTGATGTCGCCCACTTTCATCGCGGGCGTTTTGCCCGCGGTCGTGTCGGCCACCTGGCCCTCGGCCTTGTCGATCGCCGCGGCGGCGGCGGCCAGCGGCTCGGTGGTGATTTCGCCGGAATCTTCGACGCCCGCGACCGCTTCGGCGGGCGGCGTTTCTGCCGCGGGCGGCTCGGCGGGTACCTCCTCTTTTCGAAGGGCCGTGACATTGAGCATGGTCGGCTGGCCACCCAGCATGTCGATGGCGAGGGCCGCGTCCGAAGACACCTGAAGCTTCGGCCCGGGGGTCTCGCGCTCGCGCGCATAGAGCATGCCGATCACGAACTTGCCGTTCGTTTCGTTGCGGATGATGACGCGCTCGGCCTGTTTCACGTCAGTATAGGTCACCCAGACCCCGCCCAGTGAGGGACGACCGTCCCACAGGCCTTCCTCGGTTTTCTGGAATACGTCCGGCGCCTCGACATCACGCTCCACCTGCCGGGTGGAGGTGTCCGCCCTCTGCGTTCCGGCCTCGGCCGAGTCCTTCTTCTGGAAAAGCGAAATTCCCGCGCCGTTCTCGCAGCCGGCGAGCGCCAATGCCGCGCATACCGCAAGAGCACCTTTTCCTACCGAATGGTTCACCATGCCTCGCCCCCTTTTGCCGCACGGGTCTTTGCCGCCGCGCTTGCCTGCGGCCAGTTTGCCGCAAAAATGCCTGACGGGCGCGCTGCCCTGTCCGATTTCGCGCCCGGCGCCATCATAACCTCCGCCGCAGGGCATGGAAAGGCCGTGCCTGTGCGGGCCGGCAAAAATCGGCTGCCGTACTTGGGCTTTCAGAATCGCGGCAGGCGGTCTAATCGGGAAACTTGCCGGAGGGATGGCAGAGCGGTCGATTGCGGCGGTCTTGAAAACCGTTGAAGGTTTGCGCCTTCCGGGGGTTCGAATCCCCCTCCCTCCGCCATAATTCTCAGTTCTGGCTACGGCAGTTCGGGAATGTCTCTGGGTTTTCGCAATCAAAGCGTTGAAAGGCCCAACCATTTTTCAAAGGTCCCCTCAAAGAATGTGGGGTGAGAAATGGAAGGTTCGTCATGTGAAATTGCCCGGCGCGGGCACAAGTCCGGACCGCATGTCGAGAAGATACTCAAAGCGGCGCTCGATCTGCCGCAGCGCCATGCCGAACAGCAATTTCACCGTAAGGCAGGTCTGAATCGCCGAGTCACTGTAGATCTATTGCCGGCCACGCTTCCCTGACGGCGAGGCACCCGAGTTCATCGTTGGATCAAAACAGATGGTCAGCGAACCCCTGCGCTTGAACGCTTCGTTTCGGGCCGACCAGTTCCCGGTCTTGCAGATTGGGGGGCGGTTTGCTCCTGTCCTGCCGCTATCACGCTGCATTCGCAACTTGAATCCTCTCGACGCATTGGCGCAAGGGAGTCGGCGGGACGGGTTCGAATTGGTCTGACAGCACAGCGCGCAAATATTCCCAGCGTCGGAGACAGAACCCAAAACTCGTTTTCTGGAAAATCTTCAGCAAATTCAACACGCATTTCACGCATTGCATCCACTGAAAGGTGATTTTGGAGCGGGCGATGAGATTCGAACTCACGACCCTTACCTTGGCAAGGTAATGCTCTACCCCTGAGCTACGCCCGCATCCGTTGGGTGAGGCGTGATTTACCTACTCGTGCCGGGCCCTGCAAGGGGGTTTTTCGGCATTTCAGGAATTTTCCGGTCGCGCCGCCTTCCTGCGCCGTTTCGACCGCATCAGGTTGAGCCCCTCGACCGCGCCGGAGAAAAGCATCGCGGCATATATGAAGCCTCTTTCGATATGGAAATGCGCGCCGTCGGCCACCAGCGCCATGCCGACCATTACCAGGAATGCCAGCGCCAGCATCTTGGTCGAAGGGTGCTGCTCGACGAACCGGCCGATGGGTTCGGCCGCCGCCATCATCACCATCACCGACAGCACCACGGCGGCGATCATCACCTCCAGATGATCGGCGATGCCCACGGCGGTGATCACGCTGTCCAGCGAAAAGACCAGATCCAGTACCATGATCTGTGCGATCACCGCCATCAGCGATTTCGCCACCGCGCCGGCCACGCTTTCCTCGGTGCCCTCGACTTCGTCGAAAATCTCGGTCGAAGCCTTCCAGATCAGGAAGAGACCGCCGGCGAACAGAATGACGTCACGCCATGACAGCCCGAAGCCGGCCACGGTCAGGAAGGGCTCTGCCAGTGAAATGATCCAGGAGATCGAGAACAGCAGCCCGATCCGCAGCACCAGCGCGCCCGACAGGCCCGCGATCCGCGCTGTGCCGCGCTGTTCGGGCGGCAGGCGCTGTGCGGCGATCGAGATGAAGATCACGTTGTCCACGCCCAGCACGATCTCAAGCACCGTGAGAGTCACGAACGAGGCCCAGACGGCCGGATCGGTCAGCAGTTCAAGCATGGCGGCCTTTCCGAGTGCGGGCAGGCGAAGCGCCTGCCCGGCTTTGCGATGATCGAGGAGTTCTTTTCACGTCGCGCGTATTCTAGGGGATTCGATGTGCCATGGCAGCCCTTCGGCGTACCGTTTCAGAACGGCACATCGTCGGCGCGGGCCGAAGCCACGACGAAGCGCGCGACGACCTTCTTGGCGCCGGCCTTGTCGAACTCGATGTCCAGCTTATCGCCCTCGATACCCATCACGGTGCCGTAGCCGAATTTCTGGTGGAACACCCTCTCGCCCGCGGTGAAACTGGACACGGCGGTCGAGTCGATCACCGTATTGGGGCTTTCCTTCGGCTGGCTGAGCGGGCGGTTCTGGCTGCGCGCCTGCAACCGCTTCCAGCCCGGGGAGTTGTAGACATTGGCGCTGGCCGCGCGGTCCTCGATCCCGCTGCCCGCGCCGGTCATGCCCGCGGCGCCGAACCCGCCGCCGTAAAGCCCCGGCGGGGTCAGCACCTCGACATGCTCCTCGGGCAACTCGTCGATGAAGCGCGAGGGCAGGGCGGATTGCCACTGGCCATAGACGCGCCGGTTGGCGGCGAAGGAGATCGTGCAAAGCTCCTCGGCGCGGGTTATGCCGACATAGGCCAGTCGCCGCTCCTCCTCCAGCCCCTTCAGGCCGCTTTCGTCCATCGTGCGCTGACTGGGAAACAGGCCGTCCTCCCAGCCGGGCAGGAACACTGCGGGAAATTCCAGCCCCTTGGCGCCGTGCAGCGTCATGATCGAAACCTTGGCGCCTTGCTCCTCGGATTCGTTGTCCATGATCAGCGCGACGTGTTCGAGGAAGCCCTGCAGGTTCTCGAACTCCTCCAGCGCCTTGACCAGCTCCTTGAGGTTTTCCAGCCG
>JBAVQZ010000560.1:0-3625 GCA_049694515.1 Paracoccaceae bacterium
GCGCGCTCCTCGTCGGTCAGGACGGGCGGGGCAATCGCCGCGGCGCGTCTGCGCAGGGCTGCGACGCGGGCCTCCATTGCGGGCGCGGAGGTCGCGTCGAGCCGGGTCTGCGGACCTTCAAGCAACCCGTCAAGCGGTATCAGCCTGGGATAGGGGGCCGCCGCCGCCCGCGCGCCATCGGCCGCGGCGATTTCCGGGAACCGGGTGCAGGCGGCCGGCATGGCCAGGACAAGAAGAAAGAGGCTGGCGCGGATCATGGCGTCCTGTGCGGCAAGAGTTGCGCGACAATAGACCGGGGCGGACCGGGGCGGCAAGCGCGGCGCGCCAGTGGCCGTCTGGTTTCGCTTCTTGCCGCAGCGATCCGGCAAAACGCCGCCCGCGCCAGGCGCTGTCCGCGCCAGGACGTCCTCGCAAATTTCCGCGAAGCGGAAAAGGCGAGCGG
The DNA here is from genome assembly GCA_049694515.1 of Paracoccaceae bacterium. Classification (GTDB taxonomy): domain Bacteria; phylum Pseudomonadota; class Alphaproteobacteria; order Rhodobacterales; family Rhodobacteraceae; genus JADQCB01. Next base: position 443 of record JBAVQZ010000560.1, read on the forward strand.
GGGGGATTGAACTGAACGATCGTTCAGATAACCTGTCGGCATGGCACGAAAGACGGGGTCCCATTCAGGCATAACCGGCCCGCTGGTGCGCGACGCGGCGCAGCGGCTGTTCGCGCGACATGGCTTCGCCGCCGTGTCGATGCGCCAGATCGCGGCCGAGGTAGGAGTGCAGGCGGGGGCGCTTTACAACTATATCCCCGACAAGCAGAGCCTGCTGTTCGAGTTGATGAAGGGCCATCTGGACGAGCTTCTCGGCGCCTGGGCGGACGAGCCGAAAGGAACCACCCCGCAGGAGCGGCTGGAGGCGTTCACCCGGTTTCACATCCGATTTCACCTCGACCGGCCGGAAGCTGTGTTCATCGCCTATATGGAACTGCGCAATCTCAGCGCCGAGAACTTCGAGGCGATCGAGCTGTTGCGCAAGCGTTACGAGACCGAACTGGAGGACATCCTTCGTGACGGCAAGGCGGAGGGGGCTTTCACCCTGGCAGACACCAAGCTTGCGACGCTGGCGGTGATCGCGATGCTGACCGGGGTGACGACCTGGTATCGCGACGACGGCCGGCTGAGCCGCAACCGGGTGGAGCGGATCTACTGGAACATGGTGCGGAAATCGGTGGGGGGCTGATGCGCGGCGCGCGAAACCCTCTCGATCTTTCGGGCCGGCACGGGTAGGGGGAAGCAGCCGTTTCAAGGAGCCACGACATGCCAGAGGTGCTTGCCACCGTATCCGCTTCCCTGCCGCGCCGGGTGTTCGGCCTCGGTGTTCTGCTGTTGCTGGGCGGCATGGTGCTGTATATCGGGCTGGCGCGCCACCACGAGGTGCTGGGCTGGCAGCTGTTTCTGATGGTTTTCGGCGTGGCGGTCCTGTGGCTGGCCGAGCGGATGCGGCGGGCCACCGCGCTGAGAGTGGATCTGACCCGAACGGGGTTGTTCGACAGCGCCGGGCGCGAGTTGGTCCGGATCGAGGACATCGCCGGGATCGAGCGCGGGACCTTCGCCATCAAGCCGTCGCACGGGTTCGTGGTGCGCCTCAAGGCGGCGGGCCCTCGCGCCTGGGCTCCGGGGCTGTGGTGGCGTCTGGGCCGGCGCGTCGGCATCGGCGGGGTGACGCCGGCCAGTCAGACCAAGTTCATGGCGGAAATGCTGGCCGGGTTGCTCGCCGAACGGGAACGGGACGTCAGCTCGTCGTGCAAGTGACGCCGTCGAAACAGATCACCGGCACGAAGCGCGGGCGGGTTACGACGAAATTCCGGAAATTGTCCACGGTCAGGCCCACGTTGAATGGCGGGGTGTAGTCGATGAATGTCTCGACCATGATGACACGGTCACCCTGCGGCATCATCGGCACCTGCGTGAGGTAGTTCGGCAGATCGGAGTCGTCCAGCGCATCCTTGCCGTTGGTACCGTAGGACCAGTCCTTGTGCAGAACGCGGGTCGCGTCATCCTTGTCGCAATTGTCGTCACAGCGCACGAGAGTCACGCGGATCGCCGAGTTCACGCCCTGCCCGGCGGTCAGATAGGCGTAAACGTCGCCCAGACCCTCGATATAAGAGGAATCGACACCGCCATCCTCGCGGCTGAGCATGTCGCTGATCGTGTAGGCGGCCTTCATGTTGATGTTGCGCGCGTCATAGGCTTGGAAGAACACCAGGCTGGCGACCCACCACCAGGCCAGCAGCGGCAGGATGATCACCGCCTCGGCGATCAGGCTGGCGCTTTCGTCGGCGGCGAAGCGGACAAGGTTTTGGCGGATGCGGTCAAACATGGCTCAGGTTCCCGTGCCGGGTTCGTTGACGAAGCCCGATGTGGCGACAAGCTCGATGCCCGATCCTTCCGTCTTCTCCAGGTCGAGCGCCATGCGGGTGCCGGGGAAGAAGGGATCGACCAGCAGGCAGGCGCGAATGATCATCATCTGGTTCTCGGTGCCCGCGTCGAAGGAGGTGACCGGCTGCACGTCGGCGCTGCGGTCGATGCAGGTGGCCCCGGGGTCGGGCAAGGTCCAGCCGTTTTTCGGGACTGACACCAGTTCGAGCATGATCTGGTTTTCGCAATCGCTGATGAAGCCGGCGGTGTTGTCGCAGATCGCGGTCTTCAGCCCGGCGGTGTTGATATTGGGCCAGGTGCCCAGCCGCAGGTCGCGCACCGCCAGATCGACGCCCCGTTCCAGCATCATCTGCCGGATCAGGATGATCGACACCTCGAAGGATGAGACGAACAGGAAGATGAACACCGGCACGATGATGACGAAGTCCAGCGATGCCGTGCCATCCTCGCGCCGCGTCACGTCCCGCAGGGCGCGCATCGCCCGCGCGGGAAGTGTCAGGAGCCGGGTCATTGCGTCAGCCTCAACTGGTTGATCGAGCTTGCGATCACCCCGAAGGTCGCCGCCAGGTTTGCGCCGTCGGCGGCGAAGTAGTGCCCCGGCGTGCTGGCGCAGTCGCTCATCACCGTGTCGGCATAGCCGTCAACCTCGAAGCCGATGGTATAGACGATCACGCCTTCATCCTTGGCGGCCGAGCAGATGTCGTGCAGGCGCGCGTTCTTTTCCGAGTTGCCCCAGGACAGGACCGGGTTTTCCAGCCAGGACCAGCTTGCATACCAGTCCGTACTGAACTTGTCCCAGACCTCCTGATAGGTCATCTGCACCGCCGATCCCGGCTGGTCGACGATTTCGGTCGTGGTCGTCGTGGTGCAGCGGCGCCCGTACCACCACGTCCAGGTGCATGTGGTGTTCTCGGTCGTGACCGGCACGCCGTTGGCGTCGCCATAGGGGTAGTCGTTCCAGGTGCCGTCATAGGTATAGTAATACTTGTCGAGATTCGCGTTGTAGATCGAATAGCGATCGGTCTGCTCGGTATTGCGGTAGATGGGCGACGGGCCCGAACGGTATTGCTCTTTCAGGTAGTGCTGATCGGTGTTCACGCCGTCGGTCATCAGCACGATCACCTTCATCGAATAATCCTGGGTGTAGTCATAGGGACGGCCCCAGAAAGCCGGATCCACCACCTTGGACCCCGACCCGTCATCCTTTGCGGTCAGCGCCTCGATCGCGCCGCGGGTGCTCGGATCCAGAAGCGCGGACCCCCACTTCATGGCCACATCGACCGAAGTATTGCCGCCGGCCGACAGGGCGTCGATCCGGTTCTCGAGCGTCTGGTAGTCCGCGACGAAGGGCCGGAT
>JBAVQZ010000561.1:0-2302 GCA_049694515.1 Paracoccaceae bacterium
TGCGCGCGTTGAGAAACAGGAACAGCAGAAGCAGCACCAGGCCAAGCCCCAGCAGCCCGTTGTCCAGCAGGATCGAGATGCGCCCGGTGATCGCCTCGGCCCGTGTCCGGATCAGGTCGATCTTCACGTCCTGCGGCAGGGTCAGCTGCATCTCGTCGGCGGCCTGCTGCACCTGTTTCTGGATCGCGATCGCGTCGCCCTGGCTGGAGCGGTCCACCCGCACCGTGATCGCCGGGTTGTCGCCGACGAAATAGGCCTCGTTCCGGTCGATGCCTTCGATCCGGACATGAGCGACATCCCCGATCGTCAGCTTGGAGCCGTCGGGGTTGGAGCGCAGCGCGATACCGGAAATCGCGTCGGCCGAGCGTTTCGCCACGCCAGTGCGGACCCGCGCGGTCCCGCCCGACACGTCGCCCGCCGGGGCGGTATCCGCCGCGCCCGCGATGGCATCGGAAATCTGCGCCATCGTCACGTCGTTCCGCACCAGCGCGGCAGACGGCACCTCGACGACGGTCCGCGGCGCGGCCACCCCCTGGATGGTGGTGCGGGTGACCCCGGCGGCGAAGAGGCGCGAGACGAACTCGTCGGCGAACCGGCCCAGCTGATCGACGCCGACCGGCCCGGTGATCACCACATCCGTCACCCGGTCGCGCCAGACGCCGCGGCGGACCACCGGATCGTCGGCGTCCTCAGGCAGGTTGGTGACGCCATCCACCGCCTGCTGCACGTCATCGGCGGCGCGCGACATGTCCCAGCCCGGCTCGAATGTCAGGTCGATGCTGGCCCGCCCTTCGGACGAGGACGAGCTGCTGCTTTCCACGCCCTCCACGGCCATCAGCGCAGGCTCCAGCACCTGCACGATGCCGGTATCCACGTCCTGCGCGCCGGCGCCGTCCCATTTCACCGAGACGCTCACATCATCCAGCACCACGTCCGGGAAGAACTGCGCCCGCATCCGCGGCGCGGCGGCCAGGCCAAGCACGATCAGAACCACCAGCAGCAGGTTCGCCGCCGTGCGGTGGCGGGTGAAATAGGACAGGATCCCGCCCGCGGCGGCGGCGGGGAGCGGCCGCGCCATGCCCTAGCCCCCCATGCGGCTTTCCAGCCGCTGAACGGTCGTGGCCGGCACCCTGTCCTGCGACAGCTGCGCCACGATCCTGTCCTTCGCCTCTTTCGGCATGGTGCGGCTGGCTTCGACGAAGGCGATCAGGCGGGCGCGCCGCTCGGCCGTCAGTTCCAGCAAGTCCGGGGCGCCGGGCAGCGCGCCCGCGGCGTCCGCCTCGGGGCGAATCGGGCTGACCTTGATGCCCTCGCCCAGCAGAGGCGAGCGTTCGTCCACAACCTCGTGCCCTTCCAGCGCCGGGGCGCGCACGATCACGTCATCGCCCTGCCGCCGCAACAGCGTCACCTGCGCGGTCTCCAGCCTGTCATCCCGTCCCAGAACCAGAACCCGGTTGTCGGAATCCAGCGCCGTTGCGGGCAGGGTCGCCACATCCTCCAGCGCAGGCTCCTGCACATGCACGGTGACGAAATCGCCAGGCCGGAAACCGCGCGCCTGATCCAGCCGGGCAAAGATCAGCCGCCCGGTCTGCCCTTCCTGCACCGCCGCGCCTTCGCGCGTGACGGTGCCGTGGGCCTGAAGATCGGCGTCATTGGCGTCCAGGACCACGGCGACATCCGCGGGGATCAACGCGCCGCTGTCATCCAGCAGGCGCGTATATTGCGGCGTGGACAGGCGGAACGACACCTCCAGCGCCTCGGGGTCGATCAACTGCGCCACCTGCTGGTTGACCGAGACCAGCCCGCCCTCGACAATCGCGACCCCGCTCAGGGTGCCCGAGAACTCGGCGAAAAGCTCGGTATCGGCCAGGCGGCGCCGGGCATCGGCCAGATTGATCTTCTGGCGCGAAAGCTGGGTTCTGGCCTGTTCCACGCGGGTTTCGGCACTGGCCAGCGCCTGCCGCCGGGCCAGGACTGCCTGCTGCGCGGACGAGGCGGCCAGCGCGGCCTCCTCGACCAGCGCGTCTGAGCCGAAGCCGCGGTCCTTGACGTTCTTCTGCCGCGCCAACGCCTGCTCGCGCAGTTGCGCCTGATCCTGCGCCGCGGTCACCTCGTCCCTGGCAAGTTCCAGCGCGCGGGTGGCATCGCGCAGCTCGGACTCGGCCTCGGCCAGATCGGCGCTCGCCACGTCGACCGCCGCTTTCGCATCGGCCTGATCCACCCGGAACAGGAGCTGTCCCTTCTCGACGCGGCCCCCTTCCTGAAACGCGTCGGCCAGGGTGACCACGGTCCCGGCCACCTT
>JBAVQZ010000562.1:0-1559 GCA_049694515.1 Paracoccaceae bacterium
GTGCCGCGCCGCGCCATACACCAGCCGCCGCCCGATCTGGACGTGACCGCCGGGGCCGGCGACATCTTCTCTACCGGGATCAAGATGATCGACCTGCTGACCCCGCTTTCGCTGGGCGGCAAGGCGGCGATGTTCGGCGGCGCCGGCGTCGGCAAGACGGTTCTGGTGATGGAACTGATCCAGGCGATGGTGTCGACCTACAAGGGCATCTCGGTCTTCGCGGGGGTCGGGGAACGCTCCCGCGAGGGGCACGAGATGCTGCTGCAGATGCGCGACTCGGGCGTGCTCGAGCGCACCGTGCTGATCTATGGCCAGATGAACGAACCGCCGGGCGCGCGATGGCGCGTGCCGATGTCGGCTTTGACGGTGTCCGAGCATTTCCGCGACGTGCAGGGCCAGAACGTGCTGCTGCTGATGGACAACGTGTTCCGTTTCGTCCAGGCGGGCGCCGAGATATCGGGGCTGCTGGGGCGCCTTCCGTCGCGCGTGGGCTATCAACCGACGCTGGCCAGCGAGGTGGCAGCGTTGCAGGAGCGGATCGCGCCCCGCGGCGATGCGGCGATCACCGCGCTCGAGGCCGTCTATGTTCCGGCCGATGATTTCACCGATCCCGCCGTCACCGCCATCGCGTCGCATGTTGACAGCATGGTGGTGCTGTCGCGTGACATGGCGGCCGAGGGGATGTATCCCGCGATCGACCCGATCGCCTCGTCCTCGGTGCTGGTCGATGCCGCGACCGTGGGCGAGATGCACGCGGCCGTGGCGCTGGAGGTCAAGCAGGCGGTCGAGCATTATCGCGAATTGCAGGATGTTATCTCGCTTCTGGGGATCGAGGAACTGGGCGCGGAGGATCGCCGGATCGTCGGCCGCGCCCGGCGCCTTCAACGCTTCCTGACGCAGCCCTTCATGGTGACGGAGGCGTTTACCGGGCAGAAAGGCGTCTCCGTCCCGGTGGAGGATACAATCGCGGGCTGCCGCGCCATTCTGGACGGGGAGTGCGACGACTGGAACGAAGCCTCACTCTATATGACCGGCACCCTTGAGGATGCGCGGCGCAAGGAAGAGGCCGGGTCGGAGAAGAAGGTGAAGACGGCATGACCGCCACGCTGCACCTGATCATCACCACCCCGTCCGAGGTGCTGCTGGATCGTGACGACATCGCCGCTGTGAGGGCCGAGGATGAAAGCGGCGATTTCGGCATGCTGCCGGGGCATCTGGATGTGCTGACGGTGCTGCCCTCCTCGGTGCTGCGCTGGCACGCGGCGGACGGCTCGGCGGGGTTCTGCGCGGTGCAGCGCGGCGTGCTGACGCTGCGCGGCGGCCAGGAACTGACCGTCGCCTGCCGCCAGGCAACGCTGGGGGACGACCTCGACCGGCTGGAGGCCGAGGTCCACAGGCTTCGCGCCGAGGAGGAGGATACCGAGCGCCGCGCCAAGGTTGAGCAGACCCGGATGCATGCGGCCGCGGTGCGGCGGATGATGCAGTATCTTCAGGGCGATACCGGCCCGCACGCCACCGAAGACCTTGAGGAGTTCGGCGCATGACCCGCGAGTCCGACA
>JBAVQZ010000563.1:0-1693 GCA_049694515.1 Paracoccaceae bacterium
GTGTCAGCCAGCGGCATTGCACCCGTTGACGCGGCGCTTGCCGCCGCGCTGGGCGACCGCCTAGACGGCCGCGTGACAATCGCCTTTCAGAACGGCCAGCCGATGCGCGTCTCGGGGCTGGACGTGACCGGCGCGGGGCTGCATCTGACCGCCGACGGCACGGTGCAGGGGTTCACCGGCGGCTATCCCGTTCAGGGCAAGGCGCGCCTTGTCAGTGATGATATTTCACGTTTTGCCGGGTTGGCTGGCCGGCCGCTCTCGGTGGCCGCCGACATTGCCGTCTCGGGCAGCGGGGCGCTTCTCGGCGGTGCCTTCGACATCGACCTTCAGGCCGTCACGACCGATCTTGAGACCGGGCAGGCGCGGATCGACCCGTTGCTGACCGGGCAAAGCACGTTGGCCCTGAAAGCCAGGCGCGACACGACGGGGACGACCCTGCGGGACTTCACTCTGAAAAACGCCGCCCTCAGCGCCGATGCCTCGGGCGCGATCGACAGCCAGGCGGGAAATCTGACACTCTCGGCCCGTCTGGCCGAGCTTTCGCTGGTGGAGCCAAGCCTGTCCGGCCCCGCCACGCTGGACACGAACGCAACTTGGACGGCCGGGAAGCCGGTGCAGGTGCAGAGCCTCACCGTCGCCGGCGCCGGGGCGCAGCTCAAGGCGAGCGGCACGCTGGACCCGTCGGACGACACCCTGCCGATCACCGGAAAGGCCGATCTCAGCGCGAAGGATCTGTCCCGGTTCTCGACGCTTTCGCGCAGACCCTTGCGCGGGGCGCTGAGCCTGAGCGCGTCGGGCAGCGGTGCCGTCAAAGGTGGTGATTTCGACGTCACACTCTCTGCCAGCGGGCAGGATCTGGGCGCCGGGCTGGGCGACATCGACAAGCTGATCGCCGGGCAAAGCACCCTGACGCTGGACGCGGCGCGAAAGGACGGACGTATCCGGATCACCGATTTCGCGCTGGAGACGCCGCAGCTGACCGCGCAGGCCGCGGGCGGGCTGGACGAAACCCGCAAACTGGATTTCAGCGCGAAGCTGGCGGATCTGGGTGTTCTGGTCCCGGATTTCCCCGGCCCGCTTACCGCAACCGGCAACGCAAGGGCGGATGGCGCAGATTGGCAGGTCGCGCTTGACGCGACCGGGCCGGGCGGCACGACGGCACGGGTGGAGGGCCGCGTTGCGGGATCGGGCAAGGATGTGAACCTGTCGCTCACAGGCGCCGCGCCGCTGGGCCTTGCGAACAGCTTCATCGCGCCACGGTCGATCCGGGGATCGGCGCGCTATGACCTGCGCATGAACGGCGCGCCGGGGCTGGCGGCCCTGTCCGGCACGGTCAGCGCCAATGGCGCGCAGATCGCCGCGCCGACGCTGGGCGTCGCGCTGAACGGTGTCGATGCGACCGCACAGTTGTCCGGCGGGCGCGCCGACCTTTCGGTCGCGGCCCGCGTGGAGGGTGGCGGACAAGTCTCCGTCGAAGGGCCGGTGAGCCTGTCGCCCCCGTTCGACGCCGGGCTTCGGGTCACACTGAACAATGCCGCGTTCCGCGACCCGGAACTCTACCAGACGCGGGTGAGCGGCGACATCTCCCTGCAGGGACCGCTGAGGGGCGCAGGGCAGGTCACGGGGACGCTGGAGCTTGGCACGACCGAGATTCAGGTCCCGTCGGCCGGGGCGGCGCCGGGCGGGCTGGTTC
>JBAVQZ010000564.1:0-2531 GCA_049694515.1 Paracoccaceae bacterium
GTCTCGTTGGACGAGCCCATGGCGAATTCGTCCATGTTCAGCTTGCCCAGCATCACCGCGCCCGCGTCCCACAGGTTCTGGCTGACCGTCGATTCGTATTCGGGGCGGAAGCCGGTGAGAATTTTCGACGCCGCCTGGCTCGGCACGCCTTTGGTGCAGAACAGGTCCTTGATGCCCAGCGGAATGCCGCAAAGGTCCGGCGCGCCGCCGGTCCTGAGCCGCGCATCGGCGGCGCGGGCCTGCTCCAGCGCGATCCCGGGCGTCTTGTGGACGAAGGCGCCCAGCGCGTCGGCGCCGTCGATTTCCGCAAGGCAGGCCTCGGTCAGTTCGACCGATGTCAGATCCCCCGCGCGCAGCGCGTCGCGCGCTTCGGCGATGGTGAGTTTCGCAAGATCGGCTTTTTGCGCCATGTCGCTCACTCCACCACTTTCGGCACCGCGAAGAACCCTTCGCGGGCATCCGGCGCGTTGGACAGGATCTTGTCCTGCATGTTCCCGTCGGTCACCACGTCCTCGCGCCGTTTCAGCCGCATCGGCGAGACCGAGGTCATCGGCTCCACCCCCTCGACATCCACCTCGTTCAGCTGCTCCATGAAGGTCAGGATCTGCGACAGCTCCCCGGCCAGCGCGGGCAGGTCGGATTCATCCACGGCGATGCGGGCCAGATGGGCCACGCGCCGGGCGGTGTCGGTGTCGATGGACATGGCTCAACTCCGTTCAACAGGTCGCGCCGGGTTTAGCCGCGCGCGCGGCGGGCTGCAAGCCTGTGACGGCGATAGACCTCGACCATCCAGCCCAGCATCGCGGCATTCAGCAGGTGCCACATGAAATGCGTGCCCAGCGGCAAGGCCGTGCATAGCGGGCCGTCCAGCGTGCGGAAGGTCAGCGACAGGACCAGCAGCCCGGCGCCCAGCGCCAGACCGCGCGCCGTTCGCGGCGCCCGGCGGCGCAACAGAGCCGCATAGGCCGCGATCAGCAGCGGCACCGGCGCATAGCCCGCCGAGGAGCCCAGACCGGGGATCATCGAGAACAGCGGAACGGTGGCCGCGGCATAGGGAATGAACGCCGCCGTCACCCCGAGCGCGGGCCAGAGCCGGAGGTTCCAGAAATGCCGGTTGGCGGCAAAGAGGTAAAGCAGGATGAAGCCCAGGATCGGCGCCGTGTCGGCCAGCGAGGCCCAGGCGGTCGCGAAACTGTGAAACAGGAACGAGCCCGCACCGATCACCGCCAGCACCGCCACCATCGCCACGGCCAGCGGCATCCCCTGCCCCCGCACCCGCCGCCACATGACCCAAGCGGCCAGAAGGAACGCGGCGTTGGTCAGCGCGTTTACCGGCTCGGCCCAGAAGCCGGGGCCGAGGCGTTCGCAATAGGCGTCGATCTGGCGCGACCAATCCATGTGACTCGGCCTCTGGCGATGCTAGGTTGCAACTTGCAGAACAGCAGATAGGAGGCTGAGATGAAATTGACATGGCTGGGACATTCAGGATTTCGCATGGAGATCGGCGATCAAGTGCTGCTGATCGACCCCTGGCTGACCGGCAACCCGATGTTCCCCGAAGATCGCCGTGCCGAGGCGATCAAGGGGGCGACGCATATCCTGATCAGCCATGGCCACGGCGACCACACCGGCGACGCGCTGGCGCTGACGCGCGAACTCGACGCGCCGCTTGTCGGCATCTACGACCTGATGAGCTGGTGGGAAGAGAAACAGGGTGTCTCGACCGTCGGCTTCAACAAGGGCGGCACCGTGGCGCTGGGCAATGTCAACGTGACGATGGTGAATGCCGAGCATTCCTCGACCCTGCCGGGCAAGGACCGGCCGACCTATTCCGGGGCCGAGGCGGGGTTCATGATCGAACATGGCGGGCGCACCGTCTATTTCACCGGCGACACCGACGTGATGGCCGACATGAAGGTGTTCAACGACCTGCACGCCCCCGAGATCGGCATCCTGTGCGCCGGTGGGCATTTCACGATGGACATGAAGCGCGCCTCCTATGCCGCGAAGACCTTCTTCGATTTCAAGACGGTGATCCCGTGCCACTACCGCACCTTCCCGCTGCTGGCGCAGTCGGCCGAGGTGATGAAGGACAGCCTTCCCGGCGTGAACGTGATCGAGCCGCAGGTGCTGGATGCGATCGAGCTTTGACGGGCGCGCGGCGGGCCGCTCATCGCGCCCGATCCGGCGAGGGGGCGACGCGGCAGCTCAGCCGCGGCGTTCCGCGAAAAAGACCTTGAGCAGGGCTTCTGCGTCGGCCGCGCCGATTCCGTCATAGACCTGCGGCACGTGATGGCTTTGCGGATGCTCGAACACGCGCGGCCCATGCGCCACCCCGCCCGATTTCGGGTCCGCCGCACCGTAATAGAGCCGCGCGATGCGGGCTTGCCCGATCGCCGAGGCACACATCGGGCAAGGCTCCAGCGTAACATAGAGGTCGTGCTGAGGCAGGCGTTCGGACCCCGCCGCGGCGCAGGCGGCGCGCAGCGCCAGGATCTCGGCGTGCGCAGTGGGGTCGCGCAGTTCCAGCG
>JBAVQZ010000565.1:0-4051 GCA_049694515.1 Paracoccaceae bacterium
GTCGGCAGCGCGCCGGATCTGGCGGCGCTGCAAGGCAGGCTCGCCGCCTGATGCTCAGCCGGCGGCGAAAGGTCCGGATCGAGACCGAGCGGATGACCCTGCGCCCGCCGCAACACAACGACTTCACGACCTGGGCCCGACTGCGCAGCACCAGTCGCGATTTCCTCAGCCCGTGGGAACCCGCCTGGGCCGTCGATCACCTGTCGCGCAAGGCTTTCACCAACCGCGTTTACTGGGCGCAGCGTTCCGTCGCCTCGGGCACGGCGATGCCGCTGTTCCTCGTCCGGCGCGAGGGGGAGGTTCTGCTGGGCGCGATAACGCTGGATCATATCCGGCGCGGCCCGGCGCAGGCAGGCACGCTGGGCTATTGGATCGGCGAGCCTTACGCCCGGCACGGTTACATGCGCGAGGCGATCCGCGCGGTGGTTCATCACGCCTTCACCACGCTCGATCTGAGCCGGATCGAGGCCGCATGCCTGCCCGAGAACGCCGCCTCCCGCGGGGTTCTTGAAACCTGCGGCTTCAAGTATGAGGGCGTGGCGCAAAGTTATCTGCAGATCAACGGCCGCTGGCGCAATCATGTGCTCTATGCCAACCTGCGAAGCGACCGGCGCGGCCGCACCGATATCGGCTAGCCGCTCTTCCGCCGGTCCGGGCCTCATCGCTGATCACCTCACGCAATCGTTAGCGAAAAGCGGCCGCAAGGCCCGATGAGCGGCCTTGAGCCTGCCGGAATCGTGATAGCCTTCGACGCTAGGAGGGATCCGCGGATGGTCCGATTTCTGCTTGTCGTTCTGGCCCTGTTTCCGGCCCTGTCCGCCGCCGGAGCGCAGGAGCGGCGCATCAGTCATTGCATCGCGATCGCCGACGCCGCACCGGGGTTGGAATATGTTCTTCCAGCTAGCTTCGGCGCGCCGCTGGACGACAACACGGTACGGATCAACTATGTCGATCATTCGATGTTTCTGATTGAAACCTCCGGCGGCCTGCGCGCGGCCACCGATTTCACCGGGTTCCTGGGCACGGCCAATCTGATCCCAGACGTCGTGACCATGAACAATGCCCATGCCACCCATTGGACGGCCACGCCCGACCCCGCGATCCCTCATGTTCTGGAAGGCTGGGCGAAGGATGGCGCTGCGGCCGATCACCACCTCGACCTGGGCGAGATGATGATCCGCAACGTGCCCACCGACGTACGGGGGTATGGAAGCGGCGTCGTGCGAAAGAACGGCAACTCGATCTTCGTGTTCGAGGTGGCAGGGCTGTGCATCGGCCATCTGGGGCATTTGCATCACGAGCCCGACGCGGCGCAATACGCTGCCCTCGGGCGGCTCGACGTGGTGATGGCGCCGGTGGATGGCGGGCTGACGCTGGATCTTCCGACGATGATCCGGGTGTTGCAGCGCCTGCGCTCATCCGTGGTGATCCCGATGCATTGGTTCAGTGAAACGTCGCTGGACCGCTTTCTTGTCGGCATGTCCGGGGATTTCGTCATTTCCCGCCCGCGCAGCGGCTTTCTGGAGGTTTCGCTGCGTTCACTGCCGCCGCGTCCCACTGTCGTGGTGCTGGAACCCAGCTTCCTGCGTGACCCGCAATAGCCCGGGCCGGCGAGAGGCTTGCACGCGCCCGGCGTCAAGGGCAAGTAGAGAGCATGACACTCAATCCCGTGACCGAGGCCGTCGAGGCCGACCTGCGCGCGCGCTTGCCCGAGTCGGCGTTCCGCGACCTGACGCCCGCCTATCTTGAAGAGCCGCGCGGGCGCTATGCCGGGCAGGACGGTTTGCTGATCGCCCCTGCCAGCACCGGGGAGGTGGCCGAGGTCGTGCGCGCCTGCAACGCCGCGCGCGTCGGGATCGTGCCCTATGGCGGCGGCACGGGACTTGTTGGCGGGCAGATCATGCCGGACGGTCCCGCCCCGGTGATCCTGTCGCTTGAGCGGATGACCGCGATCCGCGATGTCTATCCCCGCGAAAACGTGATGGTGGCCGAGGCGGGCGCGATCCTGGCCGATATACAGGCGGCGGCGCAGGAAGCGGACCGGCTGTTTCCGCTCTCGTTGGCCTCGGAAGGATCGGCGCGGATCGGCGGCAACCTGGCGACCAATGCGGGCGGCGTGAACGTGCTGCGCTACGGCAATGCGCGCGACCTGTGCCTCGGGGTCGAGGCGGTGCTGCCTGATGGTTCGATCCTGCACGGGCTGTCGCGGCTGAGGAAGGACAATACCGGCTATGACCTGCGCCACCTGCTGATCGGTGCGGAGGGGACGCTGGGCATCATCACAGCCGCGGCGCTGAAGCTTTTTCCCCGCCCCGAGGCGGAAAGCGCCGCGCTGATGGTCGTGGAAAGCCCCGAGGCTGCGCTCGACCTGCTGGCGATGGCCGGCCAGCGGATCGGTGGCGGCGTCTCTGCCTTCGAGATGATCGGAGGGATGGGGCTGGAATTCCTCGCCGAAACGATGCCGGATGTTCGCCAGCCCTTCGCCGGGAAACCCGCGTGGATGGTGCTGATCGATGTCGGGCTGGGCGCCGGGCTCGACCCCGCCGCGGCGCTGGAGGATCTGTTCTCCGAGGCGGCCAAGGCCGGACTGGTCAGCGACGGCGTGATCGCGCAATCCGGGGCGCAGCGCGACGAATTCTGGAAACTGCGCGAAAGCATTCCGCTTGCCAACCGCAAGATCGGGTCGGTGTCGTCGCACGACATTTCCGTGCCGATCGGCGCGATCCCGGACTTCATCCGGCGCGGCGGCCAGGCGCTGGCGCGGGTGGGGGAGTTCCGCATCAACTGCTTCGGTCATGTCGGCGACGGCAACCTGCACTACAACGTCTTCCCGATGCCGGGAAAGACGCGCGACGATTACGAGCATCTGCGCGCCGACGTAAGACGCTGCGTGCATGACCTGGTGCACGAGATGGGCGGCTCGGTCAGCGCCGAGCACGGCATCGGCCGGCTCAAGGTCGAGGACCTGGAGCGATATGGCGACCCGGCGAAACTGGCCGCCATCCGCGCCATCAAGGCGGCGCTGGACCCGCAGGGCATCATGAACCCCGGCGTCATTGTCCGGCAGGGCTGACGCGGCGGTTCAGTCGCCCAGCTTGGCGTGAACCTCGTCGAGGTCGATCTCGCCCGTGGGCATCTTGTTGGCCGGGTTCTCGAAATCGTATTTGAACAGGTTGAAATCGCGGTTGTAGATTTCATAGACCAGATGCATCGACAGATCGTCGAAATAGTCCTCGACCGGATGCGCGCGCTTGGGGCCATGACCTTCGGATTCGTTGAAGCGCGGCATTTTCTTCAGATCGACCTTGTGCCTGGTCTTGACCGCGTCCAGCACCGACTGCATCCCGTCGTCGAATGCCTCCGTGTGGAAAATCCGGTCATAGCGTCCGCCATTGATGATGAAGGTCGAGACATGGCCCGACATCGCCGACCAATGGATGTCCGGATCCATCGGCCGCCGCCAGCGGATCGTGTCGCGCGCGAACAGAAGGAAGCGACGGAACGAACGGACCTGGTCGAACTCGCCCTCGACTTCGACCCCGTAGCGCTGGATCAAGAGCGGCACCATGTTGCCGCGATAGCGTTTGCCGTTGCGCTGAATTCCGCAGATCTTGTCGAAGAATGAACTCAGGATGCGGGTGTAGGGGTTGCGCACGCAAGTGAAGGTGTAGGACTTGTGCTCCTTCACGTTGCTCTCGATCTTCTTTTGACTGGTCTCGAACGCCCATTTGTGAATGCCGTGCTCGGCATCGTGGATGTCGCCGTCGAAAAACGCGCCATGGTCGGAGTAATACATGACCTGCCCGATGGTCGAGCAGGCGCATTTGGGCACGACGCGATAGACCAGGCTCTCGCTCTCCGTCATCCAGGTGCCGGGGAATCCCATCCACTGTCGCCCTTTTGTTGCCCGTCCGTCAGCCGGGCGGGATCATCCGCAACAAAAAAGCAAACAACCACTGTTTATTCAATGGCTGTTCAAGGTATCTACGTAAAGACAGGAGCACAGGCGAGACCCGGACGAGGTAATGGCCAGAATTGCCTACATACTTTT
>JBAVQZ010000566.1:0-3042 GCA_049694515.1 Paracoccaceae bacterium
AACCTGACCCCGGCCGATGTCTACTGCGGCCGGGCAGAAACCATCCTCGCACGACGAAAGGAGATCAAGGCAAAGACAATCCGGAAACGCCGCTTGCTGCACCGACAGACAGCGGCATAGACTGAAACCACAACGAGCCAGATCCTCCGCTACCGATCAGGCCGCCCTGTTCCAAATCATCTGACGACGGACACGACGATGACCGATACAGGCGCTAAGATGCATCCAGATCAAGTTTCTCGATACACGCCTCCGCCAGGTCGCGATTTAGCGTATCAGTGCCAGGGAGGGTCGCCCAGCTGGTTTTCATGATTAGACTGCGACGTTCATACCGCTCGGGATCCCGAATAGCCGCCATTTTATCCAATTTTTGGGGATCCGCGTCCAACATATTCATTCAAACTGGTACCATCGCCTGGGTAACTTCTGACTGGGCGAAATCTCGGGCCATATCGTCAGCCCCATGAACCTGAAACACGTTCTTTGCCAGATCGAGCCCAACCGTGAAAATTTCCGAAATGACCGCCTCCCAAAATGGATTGTTGCGATCCCACCTTGGCACAGCGATGCCGTCGGGGGGCGGTTACATCATCAACGCCATTGCAAGGCCTCCCACACCTCCAGCCCTGTGCAGGTGTTACTACTGATTTTGCGCTGAAAGATTGCCACTCACATGGTAGACCGAACGCCCATTTCGCGGAAATCAATAATCGTCCCTTCTATTGGTATTTAGTTGTCCGCCCCAATAGATTTAACCGCAGAAACCACCAAAGGGAAAAAGCGCACTGCTCGGGCTCATTCTCAAAGCATCTGCAATTGGGCCCTCTCTCTGCCTGGAATGCCCCCACTGAAGCGATCCATCAACTGGGACAGATTTGCCCCGCAGATTGGCGGACCAGGAGATGGCTGGGAAGCGAGAGAAGTCCGAGGACATCGTCATGAAGCTGCGGCAGGTTGAAATACTGCGGGGACCGAACCTGAGCGTCGCGGAGACTGCCGCACGCTCGGTCGGCACCGCTCGCCGAAGCGTAAGGTTGCGCAGGGCCGTAAAGACGAGGACCACCTGACGGCGGACATCATCGAGCTGGCGAGGAAGTATCGCCGTTTCGGCTACTGGCCGGAGACGGACGCACGCAGATTTCTCTGTGGTGCGCCCGGTGCGACGAAGATATCCTATCTTCAGCCTGTACACTCGGAGCGTGCGGGTTCGTATGTGGGCGAGGGCGGCGCATGAATGCCAAGTCGGGTCAAGACCGCAGGCGCGAGGTCGTTATGACCCACGGGGTGCTCAGCGCGAACCCCGAAGACCTGTTCTACGGCGAGGGGTGGCGCGTCCCGCGGGCTGTCCTGCAAGAGGCGATCCTGAGGCTTTGGAGCGACGATGCGTTCGGACTGGCGGGAAACGTGGCGTTCCGCGCCTTGCTGGCGATCTTTCCGTTCCTGATTTTCACGAGTTCGATGACCGCCTTCGTTGGGGATCCTTCCATGGCCCACGATCTCACCGACTTCCTTATCGCCATTGTGCCACCACCTCTGATCGAACCGATTGTGTCGGAGGTCCAGCAAGTGATGACAGTGCAGCGCGGCGGCGTCCTCAGCATCGGCATCCTGCTGACCATTTGGTTCGCGGTCGGTGGCGTCGACGGCGTGCGTGTCGGATTGAACCGCGCCTACGGAATCCGCGAAACCCGTTCCACGGTAGTCCGCTATGGCGTTCAGGTCGCGATGTTCGTCCTCGCCAGCTTGATTCTCGTGCTGGTCGGCTACCTTCTGGTCCTCGCGCCGCGGGCCGGGTCGTGGCTGCACAAGCTCATGCCGGGCTTCGATCCCGCGTCGGTTACGGTCAGCCTGGTCCGCTTCCCTGTTGCAGCGGCCATCCTTGTGATCGCGCTCTTTGCAGCGCACGTCTTGCTGCCGGCGCGCCGGACGAGGTTTTGCAACATATGGCCGGGCGTGGTCGTCACCGCAATCGCATGGACACTTCTCGCCGCAGCCTTCTCATTCTACTTGCGGAACTTTGGCACCTACGCAAGCTACTACGCCGGCATGGCTGGGATCATCGCCGCCCTTTACTTCATGTACCTCGCGGCACTCGTCCTTATATTCGGTGGTGAACTGAATAGGGCGCTTCGGATCAGGCGCCTTGCCCGAGTCCTAAACGGCTGAGGGTGCCAGAGAGCCGCTGCCTCGTCGGCAGCGGCCCACAGCCGTCACTCGACAGAATTACGGTGCGTCCGGTGATAGTTTCGTCTGGCCGCGTGCAATGCCTCTGCGCCCTTCCACGAACCACCTGGGTCTACCAGCACAGCGCCGCACTCGGTCACGGCAAGACCAAAGGTCGCAAGTTTGACAAGGTTCTCAGGGCTGCGCTGCGCTTTCTCGCCGACGATGGCCAAGACGTCATCGGTAACAGGCTGGACCTCGCGCGCTTGTGCATTGGCAAACGCGGGAATTGCAAGGGCCGCAGCTACGACAATAGAGGGGATCATGCGCTGAGCCACCGTTCCAGCTTGCCAGCGTCCGGCACGCCGCCTGTATGGACGAGCTTGCCGTCGACCGAGACACCGGGTGTCGACATCACGCCGGCCAAGGCGATGGATTTGGGGTCGGTGACCTTTTCGAGATCGATCTCGACGCCCAACTTGGACGCGGCGTCCTGGATCATCTGTTCGGTCGCTGCGCAGCGTTTACATCCGGGGCCGTAGACCTTGACGGTTTTCATGACTGTCTCCTTTGAAGGGGTCGCACGTGATCCGAGAGGGCTCACATGATGAGGTTGAACAGGAAGCCTGTGGCATGGATGCCGGCGGCGACCACGCCCAGGAAGATGGCGATCAGGCGATAGGTCAGCACCTGCTTGAGAATGATCATCTCTGGCAGGCTGAGGGGTTTCCCGGGAAAGATAATCGGCAATGACATCCGGCTCTGTCGGAAGGGTCGCACGGTTCACGACCGCTCCCTCCGTATCCACGACACAAATCGAAACCTCTTTCAATGAAACGTCGAGACCAACATAATGGCTCATGGTCGTTCTCCTCACGG
>JBAVQZ010000567.1:0-1813 GCA_049694515.1 Paracoccaceae bacterium
AGTGGACGCCGGGCGCCACCGCCTCCAGCCCGTCGAAGATCGAGAAATAGGCCCGGTTGGCCGCGACCATCCGGTCGTCGCAGTCGAACACGGCAAAGCCGTCGCGGATTGTCTCGACCGAGTTCCACAAACGCCGCTCTGCGATCTCGACGGCGTGGGTGACGACCTTCAGCTCCGACATGACCTCGTCGTTGCGGGCTTTCAGATCCTCGGCCTGCTGGCGGGTCTCGACGATCTCGTCCGACAGGTGGCGCGCATGATGCGACAGCTTCCTGTTGGCTTCCAGCAACTCGCGGCTTTTCTGTTCCAGCAGGCGTTCGGCGGCCAGTCGCCCGCGGCGCTCCGTCGCCAGTTTCTCTTCAATCGTCATGCGGTCCTCCGCCCGTCGGATCTTCGCCGCCGATCCTTTCCGATCAGGGTGAATGCGCGGTTAACGGTACAGGGGAATCGTTGCCAACACCGCGAAGGCCGTGCCAGCATCCGGGCATTGATCCGCCCGGAGTTTCCCACCATGCGCCGCATTTTCCTGACCGCAGTTCTTTTTGTCATCGCCCTTGCCGGCCCCGCCCCGGCACAGCAGCAATCCCCGGTGCCTGCGCGCCACATCGCCGTCTCGCGCGACGTGGATTTCCCCGGCGGCGATATCCGCACTCTCTTCGACACCAGTTTCCAGGCCTGCCGCCGCGCCTGCCTGAGCGACGATCAATGCGCCGCCTTCACGTTCAACACCCGCTCCAACGCATGTTTTCCGAAACGCGGAGTGAACGGACGCGAGCCCTATCAGGGGGCGCTGTCGGCGACGGTCATCCCGACCGACCCGGCGGTGCTGTCGATGGCGGGCACGCGGCGGGCGGAGCTGGGTTTCCTGGACGACACCGACATGGCGGCGGCGCGCGACCTGGCCGAGGCCCTGCCAACGCGACACTACGTCAATGACTGGACGGCAGATGCGCTGCTCTCCTCGGCTCGCGCGGCGCGGGGGCGGGGCAACCTGACCGGCGCGTTGAGCATGACCGGCGCAGCGCTGACCCTGACCGATGCCGCCGATCAATGGGTGGAGTATGCCGATCTGTCTCTCGCGATCGAAACCGACGACCGCGGGGCAAAGCGCAGCCATGCCGAACGGGCGATGGCGGGTTCCATCAACGGCTATCTGCGAACGGCTTCCGCGCCCACCCGCGCCAATGCGCTTCTGGTCATGTCCCGCGCACTGGAGCGGCTGGAGCGGGGCCGCGACATGATCCCGGCGCTGCGCCTGGCGCAATCGCTGGCGCCGCGCGACGACACCGCCGCGGCGCTGGAGGACGCGATCGGCAAATACGGCTTCCGCATCGTCGAGCACAAGGTCGACAGTGACGCGGCCGAGCCGCGCATCTGCGCCGTGTTCTCGGGCGATCTGATCCCGGCGGGCACCGATTACGCGCCCTATGTCCAGCTTCCCGAACCCGGCCTGACCGTCACCCAGGACGGCCAGCAGCTTTGCGTGGACGGGGTGGAGCACGGGCAGCGCTACCGTGTCACCTTCCGCAAGGGTCTGCCCGCGCAAAGCGGCGAGGCGCTGAACAAGGACGTGACGCTGACGCTGTACGTCAAGGACCGCGCGCCGTCGGTGCGCTTTCCGGGCCGGGCCTATGTGCTGCCCAAGGCGGGCGCCCCGGCGGTGCCCATCGTGACCGTCAACACAGACACGGTGAACCTGACCCTGCGGCGGGTGAGCGACCGCAACCTGCTGCGGGTCATGCAGAACGACTATTTCGGCAGGCCCCTGTCGAAATGGGAACAGGACGATTTCGGCAACGACATCGCCGAGGAG
>JBAVQZ010000568.1:0-4135 GCA_049694515.1 Paracoccaceae bacterium
GCCGCGGGCAGGTCCCGCCCTGCCCCGGCATGGGCGATCCGGGCCGCATCCAGCGCCGCGAGCGTATCGAAAAGCCCCTTCGGCCCCCAGTCGAGCACATGGTTATTGGCCAGCCCGCTGGCGTCGATTTCACCCGCCACGAGGGCCGGCATGTTGGCCGGGCTCATGCGATAATTGATGCCCTTCGGCTCCGGCTCGTTCGCGGTGGTGATAGTGGTTTCCAGATTGACGATCCGTGCGTCGCAATTCGCCTGCGCCAGATCGTCGGCCAGATCGCCCCAGATATAGGCTGGCGGGACCGGGCGCCGGATCGGCCCGACGCGGTTTTCAGCAAGCGCGACATAGCCCTCTGCCGAGGCAACGAAATTTTCGTAAAGCGTCGGATCGCCAGGATGCGGCAGGATCTGGTCGATGCCCCGCCCCGTCATGACATCGCCCGCGAGAAACAACCGCAGGCAGCCCACGGGCGGCCCGGTCATTCCCCCGCGTCCTCCGCCAGATGCCGGTCGAACCAGGCGGCGGTGAGCGAAACGACATTCTCCAGCGTGCCGGGTTCCTCGAACAGATGCGTGGCGCCGGGAACGATGTCCAAACGCTTTTCGCAGCGCAACTCTTCCAGCGCACGGCGGTTCAGTTCGATCACCATCTCGTCGCGCCCGCCGACGATCAGCAAGGTCGGCGCCCGTACCCGGGAAAGCGCCCGGCCCGCCAGGTCGGGGCGGCCGCCGCGCGAGACGACTGCTTCGACGGTTTCGGCGTGTTCGGCCGCAGCCACAAGTGCGGCTGCGGCGCCGGTGCTCGCCCCGAAAAGTCCAACCCGGAGCGCCGATGTCGAAGGTGTCTCAGCGATCTGGCGCAGCGCATCGCCCACCCGCACGGCGAGGCGCGAGATGTTGAATACATTGCCCCGGTCCTCGGCCTCCCGCTCGGTAAGCAGATCGAAAAGCAGCGTGGCATAGCCGCGCTCCGCCAGCCATGCGGCGACCAAGCGGTTGCGCGGGCTCATGCGGCTGCTGCCGCTGCCATGGGCGAAAACGACGAGGCCGCGCGGATCTCGCGGCAGCGTCAGGTCGCCCGCGAGAACGCCGGCGCCGTTGGAAATCGGAATATCGAGCGTTTCGGGCTGCGTCAGGTCCATTCGCTGATGCTCGCCGGCGCCCGGGCACGCGTCAATGATCAGGGTCAATGGCCCGCGGCGCACCGGGTGACGCCGGTCAATGCGGCGTCGCGCCAGAGGGTCATAGGATGATCCCGAGCTTGGAGGGGGTGAGACGATGGACAAGGCGGTAACTTCGTCATGGATCGTGGCACGGGTCATCGGCCCGCTGGCACTGGCGTTTTTCGCCGCGTGCCCTGCGAGCGGCGCACCGGTGCCCTGCCCGGGCGATGACGGCTTCGCGGTGGAGCCAGGCCATTCGGCGCTTGTCCCGCGGCTGTGCGAAATGGCGCCACCCCTTCGCGACGCGATGACGGACTGCGGGCTGACTCAAAGCCGCGTCCTGACGGTCGAGGTCGTCGCCGGGCTCACCAAGCCATTCGACACCTGCCTGGCGCATTTCGACTGCAGGTCGGACCGCATCCGCATCGTCGATCCGGCCTCCTACCCCGATCTTCTGATCAAGGACACGGTCTATTCCCTGTTGCCGGATGACGTGCTCTTGCGGGCGCTCCTGACGCACGAGATGGCCCACGCGCTGACCTTCCAGGCGTCGGGGGACCGCGAGATGGACATAGTTGACCTGGAGTACATTGCGGCGGCGATGGAGCTGGAGTTGATGGAGCCGAAGTGGCGCGACGTGCTGATCGAGGCGGCGCCGGTGTCGCTGCCGCCGAAGGAAGGCCTGATCGACGTCTGGATCTACGGCATGGCACCCCGCAAGTTCGCGGTGAACGCCTGGCGGCACTTCAGCCTGCCGACAAACGGCTGCGGACTGATCCGGCGAATGGTCGAGGGTGAAGCAAGCTTCTCGAAAGCGGCGAGGCCGGACCTTCGCTGAGTCTTTCGCGGAAGGACCGCGCAGGGGCTCACGGTGACAGACGCGGACATGACGCCGCCGAATGGCCCGTTTCGCTGTGTCGGGACGCTGAACGGGCGGGAGTAGTGATAATTGTCCCGGGAAAATCGCGCGGCCCTGGCCGGAGCCAGTGGCTTCGGTTTAAGGGCGCCTTAACGTGGGAGTTTTTTTCGCAATGATCCGTGATTTCTCGGCCTTTCTGCCGGACAGCGCGAGTGCCGGACAGGCAAAGCGCGATCTGACGCCCATCGAAACACTGGGATGGGGACCTTTCTTCACGCAACAGATCGACGTCGAGGCGCTGTCGGAAACGCCCCCGGTGCGTGTCGTCGCGGTGCATCGCAGCGGCCTGCACGTGATCGGCAATGACATCGACCGGATCGTCCCGCCGCGCCCCGACGCCACGGTGGGCGATTGGCTGCTGCTGGAT
Organism: Paracoccaceae bacterium; assembly: GCA_049694515.1. Taxonomy (GTDB): domain Bacteria; phylum Pseudomonadota; class Alphaproteobacteria; order Rhodobacterales; family Rhodobacteraceae; genus JADQCB01. The sequence goes on from JBAVQZ010000568.1 coordinate 2,446, forward strand.
CGCGAACAACCAAGGTCGAGCCGCGTCCTGTCCAGAAAAAGCATCATCAAACGCCGAGCGCCGGGCACGGATAGAAAGGTGCAGTTGATCGCCGCGAATATCGACACCGCCTTCGTCGTCACGTCCTGCAATGAGGATTTCAACATCGCCCGGCTCGAGCGCTATGCCGCGCTCGCGTTCGAGGCGGAGGTCGAGCCGGTAATCTTGCTGACCAAGTCAGACCTGGTGACGGACCCGCAGCCTTACATCGACGCGGCCCGGAGTATATCGGACCGAATTGCGGTCGTCGCCCTTGACGCCCGCGGCAACGAGCCGTCCGCGGCGCTGACGGAGTGGTGCAAGCCCGGCCGGACGGTCGCGTTCCTCGGCTCATCGGGCGTCGGAAAATCCACGCTGACCAACGCGCTCGCCGGAACCGAAGATATCGAAACGCAGGCAATCCGCGAAGACGACGCCAAGGGACGGCATACGACGACGCGCCGCGAGCTTCACGTTATCCGCGGCTGCTGTGTCGTGCTCGACACGCCGGGGATGCGTGAACTGCAGCTTACGGACGCCGTGTCGGGCATCGCCGATCTCTTCGAGGACATTGCGGCGCTGTCCGCCCAATGCCGCTTCAGCGACTGCCGGCACAAGACAGAACCCGGCTGCGCCGTGCAGGAGGCGATCGAGGATGGCCGGCTTGACCCGTCGCGGCTCTCGCGCTGGCGGAAACTTCAGGCCGAGGACGCCTTCAACTCCGCCAGCCTCGCCGAGCGACGGACGAAGGACCGCGAGTTCGGAAAGATGGTCCGCCGCGTGATAAAGGAGACCGCGAAGCGGAACCAGCAGTGACCGAAAATCCCGTTGCGCATCGGGGCCGAGGGGCTGACGTCCAAATCACGGAGCCACGTTGAAACGAAAGTTTCGAGTGCGCCCCGACTGGCTCGAATCGCAAGCCGGCACTCCTCTCTCGGGCACACCAAACGATGGCTCTCCTTCCTTCATTCTGGACGAAGCGGTGCCGGCCCATTGCTGACCTTGAAGCCTGTTGTAGCGAACGCTTGCTTCGGGCCCGATTTGAACAAGTTCCACCTTGCGGGGAACGTCTAAATCCTGACCTCGTAACAATGGACACCTGATGGGATTGGGAGCATTGTTCCGAGATTTTGATCGAAGGGAAACAGAATCATGGATCGTTTCACGGGCGGTTGTGTTTGCGGCAATGTCCGAATTGTGGCTTCGGGACGCCCATACCGGGTGGGCCTGTGTCATTGCCTCGACTGCCGCAAACATCATGGCGCTCTATTCTACGCGGCCGCTGTATTCCCTGAAGATGCGGTGAAAATTGATGGCGAAACGCGAGACTATGCCGGGAGGTGTTTTTGCCCACGCTGCGGTTCGTCCGTTTTTGCGCGTGGTGGCAATGAAGTCGAAGTGCATCTCGGTTGCCTTGACACTCCCGACCAACTGAAACCAACCTACGAAAGCTGGGTCGTGCGTCGCGAGACCTGGCTGCCGCAATTTCCGGACATGAAACGATATGAACACGGTCGCGACGAAACAGACCGCCTTGAAGACTGAAGAGGCGCCGTCTCGTGACCAAGCGGTCAATCGTACACGAGGATCGCGTGGCCGACGCCGACGTCAGGAGGCTGAAGCGCGCTGCTTGCGATGAACAGGACCAAGGCCGCGAAATGAACCGCGGGTC
>JBAVQZ010000569.1:0-14455 GCA_049694515.1 Paracoccaceae bacterium
CTGGCGCGACGCGGCGGCGATCGGCGCGCGGATCGGCGTGGACGCCTTCATCGTCGCCGACATGGGCGTGGCGCGCCACATCGCAAAGACGCACCTCGGCGCGCGGCTGCATCTCTCGGTGCAGGCCGCCGCCTCCAGCCCCGAGGCGATCCGCTATTACTGCGAAAACTTCGGCGTCCGCCGCGTGGTGCTGCCGCGCATCCTGACGATCCCCGAGATCCGCCAAATCAAGTCCGAAATCCCTTGCGAGATCGAGACCTTCGTCTTCGGCAATCACGGGCTGATGGTCGAGGGGCGCTGCAGCCTGACGAACTGGCTGACCGGGCAGTCCACCAACATGGACGGAGTCTGCTCGCCGGCCGCAGATGTCACCTATGAACGGGACGCCGACGGGTCCATGCGCAGTTGCCTTGCCGGTTTCACCATCGACAGTTTCGCCCCGGACGAGAACGCGGGCTACCCGACCATCTGCAAGGGCCGCTACGTCGCGCCGCACCGCCCCCAGGGTTACTATGCCTTCGAGGAGCCGGTGAGCCTCAACCTGGGTCGGATGCTGCCCGACCTGATGGCCGCAGGCGTCCACGCCTTCAAGATAGAGGGGCGCCAGCGCTCGAAATCCTATGTCCGGAGTGTCGTGCGGGCTTTTCGCCGGGCGGTGGACGACATACGCGCCGGGGCGGCACCCGACCTGGCCGACCTCGTGGCGCTGACCGAAGGGCAGAAGGAAACCCAGGGCGCCTTCAAGACCAAGAAATGGAGGTGAGGCCATGGAACTGACGCTGGGGCCCATCGCTTATCACTGGCCGGTGGAGAAAAAGCGCGACTTCTACGCCCGCATCGCCGACGAAGCGCCGGTCGGCACCGTCTATCTGGGCGAGGTGATCTGCTCGAAACGTGCCCCGTTCTTCGAGCGCGAACTGCCCGAGACGATCGAGCGGCTTGAACGGGCGGGCAAGCGGGTGGTGCTGTGCTCGCTGGCCGAGGTGATGCTGAAGCGCGAACGAGAAGCCACCGCGGGACTGGCGGAGCTCGAGGCGCCGGAGATCGAGATCAACAATGCCGCGGGGTTGTTCGCGCGCGCCGGGCGACCGCATCGGATCGGGCCGTTTCTGAACGCCTATAACGAGGCGACGATCGAATGGATGGCGCAGCAGGGAGCAAGCCATGTCTGCCTGCCGCCGGAAATGCCGGCCGAGGCGATTGTCACGGCAGCGCAGGTTGCGGGCACTCTGGGCCTCGGCGTCGAGGTGCAGGTCTTCGGCCGCGCACCGCTGGCAGTGTCGGCCCGCTGTTACCACGCACGGGCGCATGGACGGACCAAGGACAACTGCCGCTTCGTCTGCGAGGACGATCCCGACGGGATGCCGCTTTCTACGCGCGACGGGCAGGCGATCCTGCGCGTGAACGGAATCCAGACCCAGTCGGAAAGCTATATCGAACTCCTCGACGAACTGCCCGGGATCGCCGCGATGGGCGTCACGCATGCCCGTCTGCAGCCGCAGGATGTCGATATGGTTGCCGTCGCCGAGGCTTTCGCCGATCGGCTCGCGGGCCGGATCGAAGCGGCCGAAGCGCGTGAAAGGCTTTCCGGTGTCTGCGCGGACCAAGGTTTCAGCAACGGTTTTTTCCATGGCACGGCTGGGTATCGTCGGATCGTAAACGCAGCAGAGACCCCCTGACCCACGCCGGGAAGTGAAGGGTGATCATGCACCGGCCTCTATCCTGGAAGGGTGTCCGTCAAAAAATGACTCAGGACATTCCTGCCGGAGTCGGTACCGGAAGATGGTTGCCTGGGCGTCGGGAAAGCCGCCCAGGCTGTCTTAGGCTTGGATGAACCTGTCGATGACCAGGAGAGAAAGCCCGGTTCACGCGGCGGCGTCGATGACCTCGATCCAGTGCTCGGGAGGGTAGCACGAACGACTCCGACGTGAGAACGGTTCGCTCTCGTCGCCCGGAAAGGATCACGAACGGATACCGATACTCCGGCAGTTCCAGGCTCGGCGCGATCTCTTGCCGATGTCTTTGTGACGACGGCTTGTTTGGTCTTGCGGGAACGGCTGGACGTTTGGTGGCTTGCGTCAGCTTTCATCGGTTCCATTGGCGAACCCCGTCGAAAAGCGCGTCTCGCGGAAAAAGCCGGCCCTTGTGCCTCCGGCCGGCGACGTAAGACTGACGGGCCGGCCGCTGGGAGGTCCGGCCGACCCGTAGGATCGGAGACCCGAAAGGTCGGCGGCGGCCCGGTTGCCGCCGAAGGTCACCGATTTGCCCTGATGGTTTATGCGTACTCCGGATTTCTCGCGGCGTCCCGCCCCTCAGATTCGGTTGATAACGAAGTCCGGCACGATACCGGACCGGGAAATCGCCTCGGCCGCGTCCGTCCCCGCCAGCGAGCCGAAATCGGTCACCAGCGCCGTGGCGAAGCCCAAATGCCTGCCGCCCAGGATATCGGTGTGCAAAGTGTCCCCGACCATCAGCACCCGCTCGGCCTCGGGCCGAGGCGACAGCCGGGAGAGAGCGATGTCGAAAATCGCGTCGAAAGGCTTTCCGAGAAAGACCGGAGCGATACCCGTTGCGTTGGCCAAGCGGTGGGCGAAATGCCCGGGTTCCAGCGACAACCCGTCTTCGCGAGGTGCGACGATATCGGGGTTTCCAACGAGGACCGGGCGCGGCTTTGCGGAAAGGGATGCCTGGAGCATGGCCTGACGCGACTCGGTCCATCCTTCGGAACCGATAAGCAGAAAGCCGTCCACCCTGTCATAGTCGGTTCTGTCGTCCGCCAGAAAAGATGTTTCGATTTCCTCGAATTCTTCCAGCCCGTGCCGCGGATTCAGCATCAGGCCCCAGCGGCAATCCGGTTGCCCCGCAAGCTGGCGAAGCAGGGCCTCGCGACTGGTCGCAACCTCGGAGTCGGTGAAATCGAAACCCAGAGTGGCATAGCGGCGCATCATCAACCGTTTCGGATACCCGGCGGAGTTCGAGACCACCATCACCTTCTTGCCGTCCTGTCGAAGGGCAGCGACACGCTCCGCCGCGCCGGGGATTGCCGTTTCGCCGATATTCAGCACGCCATAGGCGTCGAGCAGCACGAGGTCGAAAGGCGCCGCAATCTCGGCCAGCGATGGCGCTGTTGCGAAGCGTGCGGGAAACCGGGCACTGGGCAGCCGGTCGCGCACCGCCATGTAGGCGTCGAAGGCACGCAGCGCGTCGGTCGGCCGCACCTCTATCATAGGATACGGCGGCGCAGGATGGCCGACACGATCTCGCCTAGGATCACCAGCGCGAGGATCGCCAGAAGCACCGTCGCGGCCTCGGGCCAGTTGAACGTGTCGATGGCGCTTTGCAGGATGATCCCGATCCCGCCCGCGCCGACGAGGCCCAGCACCGTGGATTCGCGCAGGTTGATGTCCCATCGCAGGATGCTGACGGCCCAGAAGGTCGGCATGACTTGCGGGACGATGGCATAAGCGATCACCTTGAAGCGCGACGCGCCCGTCGCCTCCAGCGCTTCGACCGGGCGCTTGTCAATCTCCTCGATCGCTTCGCCGAGCAGCTTTCCCACGAAACCGATTGAGCGGAACATGATCGCGACGATCCCCGCGACGATCCCCGGCCCGAATACAGCCACGAAAAGGAGCGCCCAGATGATCGTGTTGATCGACCGCGACGACACCAGGATGAATCGCCCGAACCAGAGCGTGGCCCGGTTCGGGGTGGTGTTCTGAGCCGCCATGTAGGCCACCGGCAGGGAAATCAGCACGGCCAGCGCGGTCGCGATGGTGGCGATGTTCACTGTCTCCCACAGTACGCGGAGGATGGTGCCCAGGTTGGTCGCATCCGGCGGGTACATCCGCCCGAACAGGTCGCTGATCTGGCTGGGCGCGCCCCAGACCCAGGCCCATACGACGTCGATCGACCCCAGTGCCCAGGTGATCGCCAGCGCGCAGAACGCGGCAACCGCATAGCGCTGCATCCGTTGCTTAAGGGTGAAGCGGGTCCAGTCGTCCCGCCCGAGTTCTGCGAGGGTCATATCCGTTTCCTGATTTGACCGCTGACGCCTTCCGAGATCAGGATGACGGCGACGATGACGATGGTGATGGCCAGCGCGAAGTCGTAGTCGTAACGTCCGAACGCGTTGGCGAGGGTTGAGCCGATGCCGCCCGCACCGACGATTCCGACGACGGCCGAAGCACGCAGATTGCTGTCAAGCTGATAGATCGTCAGACCCACTTGTCGCGGCATGATCTGGGGGAAGATCGCGTAGAACAGAGTGGAGAGGTAGGGCGCGCCGGCGGCGCGCATCGCCTCGACCTGGCCGAAGTCGATCTCCTCGATCCGCTCGGCAAGCATCTTGGCGACGAAGCCGATGGAATAGACCACGAGGGTGAGAACGCCCGCGAACGGGCCAAAGCCTACCGCTTTGACGAAGAGGATTGCCACGATCACCGGGTGAAAGCTGCGTGCGACGACGATCAGCGCGCGGCCGAAAAGGAAGACCGGACGCGGGGCGATATTGCGCGCCGCCATGAAGGCAATCGGGATCGACAAAAGCACCCCGCCCGTGGTGGCCAGTATCGCGATCCTCAGACTTTCAAGGAAGCCGTCGATCAGCAGGCCGCTGCGCGCGAAACTGGGTGGAAACGCGCCCCCGAAGATCCGCCCGGCGCGTTCGACACCCTGGCTCACGCGCGCCCAGTCGATCGGCAGGGTCGCGCAGACCCAGACGACGTAGATCGTGATTCCGCCGTAGACCACCCAGCGCAGAACCGGGTTGGCGATGAAAGGCGGGCGCTGCCAGCTGTCCTTGATCGTGCTCATGATGCCGCCTTCATCTGGTCAGCCCGGTCGGCGGCGGGGCTGCCGGAATAGATCCGGTCCATCGCGCCCTGGTCGAGATTGGTCGGCAGATCATCGAAGATGATCCGGCCATAGCGCATGCCGACGATCCGGTCCGTGTACTGCTTGGCCTCGTTCACGTTGTGGATGTTGATCAGCACCGGCAGCTTCAGCTCGCCGGCGAGGTCACGCAGCAGACCCATGATCTGTTCGGATGTCTTGGGGTCGAGCGAGGCCGTCGGTTCGTCGGCCAGCAGGATTTCGGGCTGCTGCATCAGCGCACGGACGACTCCGACGCGCTGGCGTTCACCGCCTGACAGTTCGTCGGCCCGCTTGTCGGCGTAATGGGCGATGCCGACCCGCTCCATCAACTCATAGGCGCGGCGGATGTCCTCCCTGGGATAACGGCGCATGATCGCGGCCCAGGTCGAGATGTAACCGAGGCGCCCGGACTGCACGTTCTCCATCACCGTCAGCCGGTCGACGAGGTTGAACCCCTGGAAAACCATTCCGATTTTTCGCCTTGCCGCGCGCAGTTGCCTGCCGCGCAACGTCGTCAGCTCTGTCCCGTTCAGCACGATGCTGCCCGACGTCGGCTCCACCAGGCGGTTGATGCAGCGCAAGAGCGTGCTCTTGCCCGCTCCGGAGGAACCGATGATCGAAACGACGCTTTCTCCCTCGATCGTCAGATCGAGGTTCTTCAGGACCGGGTCGCCGCCACCATAGCGTTTGACGAGGTCGGATATTTTCAGCATTTGGGACTGCTCCGTTGCGGGCCCGGCTTCGCCGGCCGGGCCCATTGGTATGCCGGGTTATTCTGCGGCAAGGCCTTCCGGCGTGTACTCCACCCCGTTCGCTTTCTGGATCTGGCGGATCACTGCCCACTGATCCTTGTAGGTGATCGGGATGAACTTGCTGACGCCGGTGAATTCCTCGCCCAGCGCAGTGCCTGCGAAATCGAAGCTGAAGAACGCCTCCTCGATCTTGTCCTTCAGTTCCGGTGCGAGGTCGTGGGCATAGGTGTAGGAGGTCGTTGGGAACGGGTCGCTTTCCCAGACCAGCCGCACGTCGGCGGGGTCATAGAGGCCGCGCTCGGCCATCCGTTCGACGACTTCCGAGGCCACCGGCGCGGCGTCGTAGTCACCGGCCACGACGCCCAGCATCGACTGGTCGTGGCTGCCGGAATAGTTCACCTCGTAATCCTCGCCCGGCACGACGCCGAGATCGGGGAACAGCGCCCGCGGCGCCAGGTTGCCCGAGTTCGAGGTCGGCGAGGTGTGCGCGATGCGCTTGCCGGCCATGTCGGCCACTGTCTGGATATCGCTGTCGGCCTGCGTGTAGACCTGAAGCGTATAACCGAAGCGGCCGTCATCGGAGCCCATGATCGCGAAGGGCACCGCGCCCGCCAGGTTCACGGCATAGGGCGTGGGGCCGGTTGAAAAGCCGGCGATGTGCAGACGCCCCGAACGCATCGCCTCGACCTCGGCCGAGTTCGACTGCACGGCGAAGAATTGCACGTTCTTGCCTGTCACCTTCTCGAGATGCTGGATAAACGGGTCCCAAATATCCTTGTAGATCGCCGGATCCTCGACCGGGGTGTAGGCGAATACCAGCGTGTCGGGGTTGCGCAACTTGCTCGCGTCTTCCGGTGCGTCGGCGACGAGGTCGCCGTTGTTGTCGCAAAAGATCTGGTCCAGGGCGCCGCGGTTTTCGCAGTTTTCCTGCGCTGTGGCAGCGCCGGCTGTAAAGGCAATCGCCGCCAGAAGCGCCGTGCCTAAGATCGTGTCCTTGAGCATTGTCTTTCCTCCTCCCAAATTTTCGTGCGCCTTCACCCGCCGCAGCGGAATCGACAGAAAACGATGACAGCACCGATTATTTGCAAATGCAACACATAGACATTGAAAGTCTGTGATACCGGACATATTCCTGTGTTAGTTTTGGTGAAAAGCAGAAAGTCGTGATGAGCGATCCCATCGAGACTCCTCGTCTGAAGAAGGCGGCGCGGCGCGAGCAGATCCTGCTTGAACTGAGATTGAAGCCCCACCTCAGGGTTTCGGATTTGGCCGCCCGCTTCGGCGTGACGACCGAAACCGTCCGCCGCGATGTCGAGGAGTTGAGCCGCGCCGGGCATCTGAGGCGGGCCCATGGAGGCGTTTCGGCCCCGCATCCGGGTGAGCATGGCGATCTTGACGAGCGCCGGCACCAACGCATCGCTGAACGCAAGCATCTGGGTCGGTTCGCCGCGTCGCTGGTGGAGGACGGCGACACGATCATGATAGATGCAGGCTCAACCACCTTGGAGTTCGCGCGCTTCCTGGCATTTTCCGGCAAGCGCGTCGTCGCGATCACGAACAGTCTTCAGGTCGCCATGACGCTGGGTCAGAGCAGCGAGGCGCGAGTTCGCCTCGCCCCCGGTGCCTATCTTCCCGCGGAGGCTGCCGTCATCGGCACCGAAACCGTCGAGTTCTTGTCGCGCTACAATGCCGATGCCTGTTTCATCGGGGCCGCAGGACTGAGCGAGGTCGGTGTGACCGAGGCCGTCGAAGGATTCGAGAGCGTGAAGCGCGTGATGCTCGGGCAGAGCCGCGCCAAGCGTCTTCTCATCGATTCCAGTAAGTTCGGCCGCACCTATTTCGCCAGCGTCGCGCGCCTCCAGGAGATCGGGACGCTCATCACCGATCGAGAACCCGAAGGCGAAATCGCGCGTCAACTCGGTGACGGACGCGTCGAGATTCTCGTGCCGCCGGAAGACGCCGGTTGACCGCGTCACCGCGTTCCCGATCCAAAGTCCCGCCCTGTCCTTCCCGAGCGTTCTTCTCAGTCCTTAGACGCGTGTCTGAAAGCATATTGGTTGGGTAGACGGAGGGATTGGCGAAGGTGCTTGATGGGCAAGCGACGATATTCAGGACGAGGCATTTGCAGTGAATTCAATAACCCGGTGCCGGTTCAGGCGGGCTTTCCCCGCCGCGCCGTTCAGCCCGGTGCAGCGCGTGTCACCTTGACGATGTCCCGCACCCGCTGCGCGTTGTCGCGGGCCAGGCTGCCATCCGCGCGCCAGAGCGAATTTTCAAACCCGACGCGGCATTTCCCGCCCATCGCATGGGCATGGACGAGGCACGCGGTCTCCCCCCGGCCGAAGGCGCAGGCCGCCCAGTCCGTCGACAGGCCGCGCGACGCCATCACGCCCAAGAAGGGCGCGAGGTCGTCGGGCCGGCTGTCCTGATCCGCCGCATAACGGCCCAGCACATGGATCACCTGCAGATCCGGCACATGAAGCAAGTCGTCCGGAAGGGTCCGGCACAGCAGGTCGATGTCACCCGGATCGTAGAGGATGTGCTGCACCGAAATGCCCGCCGCGGCGCAACGGCTGAAGAAACGGGCGGAATCCGCGGGCTCCGTGTCCCGGGTGATCTCGCGGATGGAGATGGAGACGAGCGCCGCACCGCTTTCCAGCGCGACTTGGCGCTGATGTTCGGGGGCATACATGCCCACGGCCTCGGTTGTGATCTGGACGGCCATTTCCGGTACGGCCCGGCCCAGTTCGGCCAGCGCCTCGGCATAGAGGCCGGCGTCCAGCAGGTGGCGGCCTTCCGCGTCGCGCAGATGCAGGTGCAGCCCGCCGGCGCCCGCCGCATGGCAGGCGCGGGCGGTTTCGACGATCTCGGGCAGGGTGACGGGTAGCGCCGGGTGATCGGCCTTGCTGCGCCGCGCGCCGTTCGGCGCCACCATCAGCGAAGGCAGCGTCATCGCTCAGAAAACCGCGTCGAAAGCCGCCGACAGCTTGTCGGTGATCTCATTGATATGCGCGTCGTCGAGGATGAAGGGCGGCGCCAGCAGAATGTGGTCACCGCGCTGACCGTCGATTGTCCCCCCCATCGGATAGCAGATCAGCCCGGCCTCGAACGCCGCGCGTTTCAGCGCCTTGTGCACCCCGCGCGCCGGATCGAAAGGGGCCTTTGTCTCGCGGTCCTCGACGATCTCGATGCCGCGGAACAGCCCGCGGCCGCGGATGTCGCCCACATGAGAGTGTTGGCCGAACCGGGCCTCGAGCGCCTCCTGCAAACGCGCGCCCATAACGCGCGACCGCTCGACAAGTCCGCCCTCGGTCAGCTTCGTCACCACCGCGTCGGCAGCGGCGCAGGCGGTTGGGTGGCCGTTATAGGTATGGCCGTGCTGGAAGAAGCCGGAGCGGGATTCGATGGCGGCGTAGATTTCGCCCGAACACAGCGCCGCGCCGATCGGCTGATAGCCCGCGCCCAGCCCCTTGGCGATGGTCACGATGTCGGGGCGAACGCCCTCCTGCTCGCAGGCGAAAAGCGTGCCGGTGCGGCCCATGCCGCACATCACCTCGTCGAGGATCAGCAGGATGCCGTGTCGGTCGCAGATCTCGCGGATGCGGCGGAAATAACCGGGAACCGGGGGCACGGCCCCGGCGGTTGCCCCGACGACGGGTTCGGCCACGAAGGCGATCACATTCTCGGGGCCGAGCCGCTGCAACTCTGTCTCCAGTTCGTCCGCCACACGCAGGCCGTAGTCCTCGGCGCTCTCGCCGTCGTGGCGTCCGCGATATTCATAGCAGGGCGAGATATGCGAGGTGTCGATCATCAGCGGTGCGAAAGGTTCGCGCCGCCAGGCGTTGCCGCCCGTGGCCAGCGCGCCCAGCGTGTTGCCGTGATAGCTCTGCCGCCGGGCGATGAAGCGTTGGCGCTGCGGCTGTCCGATTTCCAGGAAATACTGGCGTGCCAGTTTCAGCGCAGCCTCGACCGCCTCGGACCCGCCGGAGACGAAATAGACCTTCTCGATCCCCTCGGGCGCATGGGCGATCAGCCTGTCGGCCAGTGTCTCGGCCGGATCCGAGGTGAAGAACCCGGTGTGTGCGAAGGCCATGCGGTCGATCTGCGACTTGATTGCTGCGGTGACCTCTGCATCCGAATGTCCCAGGCAGGACACCGCCGCGCCGCCAGACCCGTCGAGATAGGCTTTTCCCGCCGCGTCATAGAGATAGACCCCTTCGCCCCGCACGGCCAATGGCGGGGGCGATTTCGTGTGGCGGGGAAAGACATGCGACATCGGCGTCGGCTCCTGATGGATTTTGACCGGAGTGAAACAGATGAATCAATGATTGACAATACATGAAACGGATGAAACGCTCTCGGAAAGGTGATAATGGGGGGACAGGTGGCCGACTCGTTCGACCAGCGGCTTGCCGAGAATTACGGGGCGCTAAGTGCGAAGCTGCGCCAGGCGGCCGATTACGTCGCGGCGCATCCGCTGGATGCGGCAACGCGAAGCTTGCGCAGCGTCGCCATCGACAGCGGCCTGGCGCCGGCGACCTTCTCGCGGCTGGCGCGGGCGCTAAACTACGACAGTTTCGAGGATCTGCGCGAGGTCATCCGCCGCTCCATCGGCCGGCGGGTAAACAGCTTTTCCGAGCGGGCCGGGCGGCTGCAGGCCGAACTGCGCGACGGGCGCGCGGATTTCATGGCCGCGCACATGGAGGCCTGTCTGCGCAACATCCAGATGCTCGAGACCATGATTGATCGTGCACAGCTGGACGCCACGGTCGACCGGTTACACAACGCGCGCAAGGTGCTGTGTCTGGGCGCGCTAGGATCGACCGGCATCGTCGAATACCTGGCTTATATGGCGAATTTCCTGGCCGAGAACTGGACGATCGCCGGGCGGATGGGGGCCTCTCTGGGCAGCGCCATGGCCGAGATCGACGCCCGCGATGCGCTGATTGTCGTGACCAAGCCACCTTTCGCCACGCACGTCATCCGCGCCGCGAAGATGGCGCGGGAACAGGGCGCTTCCGTCATCGTGATCACCGACACACACGCCTGCCCGGCGCTGCGCCATGCAAGCCACAGCTTTGTCGTGCCAAGCGACAGCCCGCATTTCTTCTCCTCCTACACCGCGACGCTGTTTCTGACCGAAACCATCGTCGGGATGCTGGCCGGCCGCGCCGGCCGACCAGCGATGGAACGGATCGCGGAAGTGGAGGAAAGAAACCGCCGTCTCGAAGAAGTCAGTGACGGCTGAGCCGACCCGAAAGGAAAACATCAAACAAGGGAGATACTGATGTTCGCAAGACTTAAACTGACACTGGCAGGTGCTGCCGCCGCGACGCTTTTGGCGCCCGCGGCCTTCGCGCAGGACTTCATCACCATCGGCACCGGCGGGGTGACGGGGGTCTATTACCCGACCGGCGGGGCGATCTGCCGGCTGATGAACAAGACCCGCAAAGAGCACGGCATCCGCTGCTCGGTCGAATCCACCGGCGGGTCGGTCTACAACCTCAACACCATCCGCGCCGGCGAGCTGGAATTCGGGGTCGTGCAGTCCGACTGGCAATACCACGCCTATAACGGCACCTCTCGTTTCGAGGATCAGGGCCCGTTCAAGAAGCTGCGCGCGGTCTTCTCGATCCACCCGGAGCCGTTCACCGTGGTGGCGCGCGCCGATGCGGGCATCAAGACGTTTGAGGACCTGAAGGGCAAGCGTGTCAATCTCGGCAACCCCGGCTCCGGTGCGCGCGGCACCTTCGAGGTGGTGATGGATGAACTGGGCTGGACCGTGGACGATTTCGCGCTGGCCGCAGAGTTGAAGTCGGCAGAGCAGTCGGCGGCGCTTTGCGACAACCAGGTGGATGCGATCGTATTCACCGTGGGTCACCCGTCGGGCACCATCCAGGAAGCCACGACCGCCTGTGACAGCGTGCTCATCGATGTGACCGGCCCGGCGATCGACAAGCTGGTCGCCGACAACCCGTTCTACCGCACGGCCACAATCCCGGGAGGTATGTATCGCGGCAACCCCGACGACGTGACCACCTTCGGCGTGGGCGCCACCTTGGTCACCTCGGCCGATGTGTCGGACAAGGCGGTCTATACCATGGTCAAGTCGGTGTTCGAGAACTTCGAGGATTTCAAGAGCCTGCACCCGGCCTTTGCGGTGCTCAAGCGCGAAGAGATGGTCAAGGATGGCCTCTCGGCGCCGCTGCATGACGGCGCGGCGAAGTACTATCGCGAAGTGGGCCTGATCGAGTAGTATCAAGCCCTTGGAAGGGGCGGTCCCCGCCCCTTCCCTGCCTTCGGCGAGATTAGCAACGACAAGCCGCGGCTTCAGCGGCGCACGGGGAGAGTGACACGATGACGGACAACCGGGGGAGGCGCGGCGGCCTCAGCGAAGCCGAGCTTCAGGACTTGGTAAGTTCGACCGATTCCGGAGCCCGCAGCCCGGAAGGTTCTGTAGGCGTCCTGCTGGCGGTGATCGCCGTCATCTGGTCGGTTTTCCAGGTCCTGCTCGCATCGCCGCTGGCCTACTATGTGCTGCCCGGCGACGTCATCAACAATTCGCGCCATATCCACCTGGCCTTCGCGATCTTCCTGGCCTTCATGGCCTATCCCGCGCTGAAGACCAGCCCGCGCGACCGCATCCCGATACAGGACTGGATCATGGCGCTGGCCGGGGCTTTCACCGCGCTTTACGGCTATTTCTTCTATGCCAAGATCGTGCAGTCCGGCGGGCTGGCCGACGACACCGACAAGTGGTTCGCGCTGGTCGGCTTGGTGCTGTTGTTCGAAGGCGCGCGTCGCGCATTGGGCCCCGCCATGGCGATCATCGCCACGATATTCCTTCTCTACGTCTTTTTCGGCTCCTCCGAGATCGTGCCCGAGATCATCCGCTGGAAGGGCGCCAGCCTGCAGAAGGCGATGAGCCACATGTGGATCACCTCGGAAGGGGTGTTCGGCATCGCACTGGGCGTGTCCACGAAATTCGTGTTCCTCTTCGTGCTGTTCGGGGCAATGCTCGACAAGGCCGGCGCCGGCAACTACTTCATCAAGATGGCCTTCGGCGCGCTGGGGCATCTGCGCGGCGGCCCGGCCAAGGCGGCGGTGGTGGGCTCGGCGGCGACGGGCCTGATCTCGGGGTCTTCGATCGCCAACGTGGTGACCACCGGCACCTTCACAATCCCGCTGATGAAGCGGGTCGGCTTCACCGCCGAAAAGGCCGGGGCGGTCGAGGTGGCAAGCTCGGTCAACGGTCAGATCATGCCGCCGGTGATGGGCGCCGCGGCCTTCCTGATGGTGGAATATGTCGGCATTTCCTATGTCGAGGTGATCACCCACGCCTTTCTTCCAGCGGCGATTTCCTACATCGCGCTGGTCTATATCGTCCACCTGGAGGCGGTGAAACAGAACCTGCCGACCCTGGGCGACCGGGTGGTATCGTTGGGCTGGACAATCGGTGGGATGGCGCTTTTCTTCGTGGGGTTCGCGGGGCTTTGCTACGGCGTGCAGTTCCCTGTGCGATGGATCACGTCGGCGTTGCCGTCCTCGGATCTGGTCCTGTCTGGTCTGGTGTTCCTGGCCTATCTCGCGCTGCTGTGGGTCGCCTCGAAAGGGCCGGATCTGGAGCCTGATGACCCCAACGCGGAAGAAGTAAAGCTTCCCGTGGTGGTCGAGATCTACAAGTCGGGATTGTATTTTTTGCTGCCGATCCTGGTGCTGGTCTATTTTCTAATGATCGAGCGGAAATCGCCGGGGCTTTCGGCGTTCTGGGCAACCATTCTTCTGTTCGTGATCCTGTTGACGCAGCGCCCGATCAAGGCGCTGTTCCGTCGCCAGAGCGACATCGTCGGCGCCTTCCGTTTCAGCGTGATCGATCTGCTCTCCGGGCTGATCGACGGCGCGCGCAACATGATCGGCATCGGGCTGGCCACGGCCGCGGCGGGCGTGATCGTAGGCACCGTCACGCTTACCGGCGTGGGGCAGGTAATGGCCGGGCTGGTAGAATTCCTGTCGGGCGGCAACCTGATCCTGATGCTGGTGATGGTGGGCCTGCTGAGCCTCGTGCTGGGCATGGGGCTGCCGACCACGGCGAACTACATCGTCGTCAGTTCGCTGATGGCCGGCGTGGTGGTCGAACTCGGCGCACAGTCCGGGCTGATCGTGCCGCTGATCGCGGTGCACCTCTTCGTGTTCTATTTCGGGATCATGGCGGATGTGACGCCACCCGTGGGCCTGGCGAGTTTCGCCGCCGCGGCAGTCTCGGGGGGCGACGCCATCCGCACCGGGATCACCGCCTTTTTCTACAGCCTGCGGACGGTGGCACTGCCGTTTTTCTTCATCTTCAACACCGACCTGCTTCTGATCGACGTCGGATGGGTGCGGGGCATCGGGGTGGCGATCACCGCGACGGTGGCGATCCTGGTATTCACCGCGGGGACGATGGGCTGGTTCCTGACCAAGAACCGCATCTATGAAAGCCTCGCGCTGATCCTGGTCGCCTTCACCCTTTTCCGTCCGGATTATTTCATGGACCGGATAGAGCCGCCCTTCCACATGGTGGAGCCGACGAACCTCGATCAGGCGCTGGACGCGGCGCAGCCTGGCGACGCGCTTAGGATCGTCGTCGCGGGGCCCGATTTCGTGACCGGCGAGATGAAGGAAACCACGCTGGTGCTCGACGCCGTGGATGGCAAGACCGGCGCTGAGCAGCTTTCCGACGCTGGACTGGTGCTCGCGCCGCAGGACGACGGTGCCGTAACGATGGAGGAGCCGATCTTCGGCACGCCCTTCTCGCAAACCATGCAGGGCTTCGATTTCTATAGTGACAC
>JBAVQZ010000570.1:0-2140 GCA_049694515.1 Paracoccaceae bacterium
CGCGCGGCCTCCAGCAATTCCATCGCCTCACCCACATTCGCATCAGCCCCGTCGCCGGCGATCAGCGGCAGATCGGCGCGCATCGTGAGATGCGCCAGCGCGGCCACCCGATGCCCGGTCGCATCAAGCAGTTCCAGACCCTGCCGTCCGCGCCAGATCACGGCCGGCTCGCGCTCGGTGACGCGGACCTTGAGGATGCCGCCCGCCTTGATCCGCACATCCGCCTTCGCAACGGCGTCCAGCCCGGCGATGCTCCGGCGCATCTCTTCGAGGTCCAGATCGAACGAGGAGACGGGGAAGGCCGGCTCCGCGATCTCGCGGATGTCCTGGGCGACCTCGTCCGAGGCACCGTCGATCGCCATCAGCTTGACCATGAATTCCGGGCGCTCCTCGATCGCGCGGCGCATCTCGGCGACGCGCGCGACCAGATCGTCGCGGCGGACCTCGTCGGAGAGGAACCAGCCCAGCGCGAAGAGGATGCAGAACACCGGCAGCCCGACGCGAAGAAGCTTGCGGAACAGCGGCGTCAGCCACAGCCGGTTCAGCCGGTAGGCCAGCCGCGTCGGCGCCGGATCGCGGCGCGGGGATTGCGACCTTACCTGTTGCACGAGGCATCCTCCACCATCCAGGCGCAGAGTTGCCCGAAGCTCATGCCGCACTTTTCGGCCTGTTCGTTCGCCAACGAGGTCGGCGTCATGCCGGGCTGAGTGTTCAACTCCAGCAGGATCAGCCCATCCATGCCGCGCGCCTCGTCCCAGCGGAAATCGCTGCGGCTGACACCCCGGCAGCCAAGCGCCTGGTGCGCGCGCAGCGCATAATCCAGACAGGCGTCGAAAATCTCTTGCGGCAGGTCGGCCGGCACGACGTGGCGCGAGCCGCCGGGCTTGTATTTCGCGTCATAGTCATACCAGCCGCTGGTGATGATGTCGGTCACGGTCAGCGCGCGGTCGCCGATCACCGTGGTGGTCAGTTCGCGCCCCGGCGCGAAGGCCTCGACCATCACCACGTCCGGCATGTCGTCGGAAAGCTGCGGCGGGCTGTTGGCCGCGTCATGCACGATATAGACGCCGACCGATGAGCCCTCGTTGTTGGGCTTGACGACGTAGGGCGGCGTCATGACATGGCGCGCGCGCACATCTTCGCTGTACGCAAGGCAGCTTTCGGCAACCGGCAGCCCCGCTGCGGCGAAGATCGTCTTGGAGCGCTGCTTGTCCATCGCCAGCGCCGAAGCCAGAACGCCGGAATGGGTATAGGGCAGGCCCATCCATTCCAGCAGACCCTGCACGCAGCCATCCTCGCCCCAGCGGCCATGCAGGGCGTTGAATACGACATCGGGCTGTATTTCGCTGAGGCGCGCGGGAAGGTCGGCCGCGGCGTCCACCGACACCACGTCATATCCTTCTTCCCCGAGAGCGGTCGCGCATGCGCGCCCCGACACCAGCGAGACCTCGCGCTCGACCGAGGGTCCGCCCATGATGACCGCCACTTTGGGGTGTGTCCTGCTCGACATACCCGCCACTTGTGCCTCGTATCAGAGCCTTATGTGTGGCTCTTTGATCTTGTTATTCATTGGGGGCCGGTTCGCCGACCCGCATGATTTCCCACTCTAGCGTTATTCCGCTGTTTTGGAAAACCTTTTTTCGCACCGACTCGCCCAGCGCTTCGAGGTCCGCGGCGCTGGCGCCACCGGTGTTGATCAGAAAATTCGGGTGCTTGGGCGACATCTGCGCCCCGCCCAGCGCCGCACCGCGCAGGCCCGCGGCCTCGATCACCTTCCAGGCCTTCAGATCATGCGTGTCGTCGGCCCGCCCGGTGGAGCTGAACCCGGCCGGATTGCGGAAGGTCGAGCCCGCCGTACGCTCCTTCGTGGGCTGGCTGGCGTCGCGCCGCTCAAGCTGTTCGGCCATGCGCGCCTCCAGCACGGCGGGCGCGCCCGCCGCGGCCTCGAAGGTCGCCTCGATCAATACCCAACCCTCGGGCAGGTCGGTCTGACGGTACCGGAAATTCAGGTCGTCGGCGCTCAGCGTCACCAGCCGACCGTCCCGCGTCACCGCCTTCGCCTCGACAAAGACGTCTGCGACATAACGGCCGTAACAGCCCGCATTCATCCGCACGGCCCCGCCGATCGCACCGGGAATGG
>JBAVQZ010000571.1:0-3373 GCA_049694515.1 Paracoccaceae bacterium
GCGCTCGACCTGCCCGACGGGGCCTCGGTCACCGCGCTGTTCGAAGATCCGCCGCAGGGGCCGGGATTGCGGTGAGGCGAAGACGCTGCCGCCCGTTCCGCGCACGCCGTCATGTCAGGTATCGGACGGCAGCACCCGCACTACGCCGCCTGAATATAGGCGCGCAGTGTGGCGCGGGTCCCATCGGTCCATAGCCGCGCCAGCTGCCTGGCGAAGGCGGCGTTGAAATCGGCATTCCCGGCAAGCTTGCCGAAAACGGCCTCGTTTTCCAGAAACGCCTCGGGCCGGGTTTTGGCCTCGGTGGCGCGGCGGGTCAGTTCGCCGGCCATCGTGTCCTCGATCTCGATGGGTTTGCCCGCCTCATCCTCGCCCTCGCAATAACGGCACCACAGCGCGACCTCCAGCGCCAACCCCTCGATCCCGCGGCCCTTCTCCAGGGCGTCGGCGATGGAGGGCAGGATGAATTTCGGCTGCCGGTTCGACCCGTCGAAACAAAGACGCGGCACGGTATCGCCGACCTCGGGGTTGGCGAAGCGGGTTTTCACCACGTCCAGATAAGCCGCGTAGTCGAAACCCGCGATCGGAGTCAGCACCGGGATGATCTCATCGCGCTGCAGCCGGTCTAGGAAGGCCGCGATATCCGGGTCGGCCATCGCGTCATGCACGAAATGATGCCCCAGAAGCGCACCGGGATAGGCGATGCAGGCATGCCCCCCATTGAGGATCCTGAGCTTCATCAACTCATAGGGCGCCACATCGGCGACGAATTCGGCGCCCACATCTTCCAGCGCCGGGCGGCCCTGGGGGAAATTGTCCTCCAGCACCCATTGGCGGAAGGGTTCGCAGGCGACGGGGCTGGAATCGACGATGCCGAAGCGTTCAGCCACCATCTTGCGCTCGCGGTCCGATGTGGCCGGGGTGATGCAGTCCACCATGCTGTTGGGATAGGCGACGGCGGTGTCGATCCACTCGACCTCGTCCGGCACCATCAGCCGCGCCAGCCCGACCATCGCCTGCCGCGTGACATGGCCGTTTTCCGGCAGGTTGTCGCAGGACAACAGCGTGAAGGGCGGTGCGCCCGCCGCGCGCCGCGCCAGCAGCCCGGCGATCAGGATGCCGAAAACCGTTGCGGGCGCCTCCGGGTTCGCGGCGTCGTGGCGGATTTCGGGATGATCCGCGTTGAAGCCGCCGGTCGTGGCGTCCACGTAATAGCCGCCCTCGGTGATGGTCAACGAAACGATGCGGATTGCCGGGTCGGAAAGCCGCGCGATCAGCTGGCCCGCGTCCACCTCGACGAAGTCGATCATCGCGCCTGTTACGCGCGCCGACAGCCCCGCCGGATCCAGCTCGACCACGGTGGTCAGCCAGTCCTGCTGTTCCAGCCGGGCGCGCATCGCCGCGTCGCCGGGACGCACGCCGGCCCCCACGATCGCCCAGTCATGATCGCGCCCGGTATTGAACAGCTTGTCCAGATAGACCGCCTGATGCGCCCGGTGAAAATTGCCGACGCCGATATGCAGTATGCCGGGACTGAGCGCGGCGCGATCATAGGCCGGCACGGCGACGTCGGGGGAAAGCTCATTCAGCGTTTCATTGCAGAGTTTTACGGCCATCAGCTCATCCATTGTCCGCCGTCCACGTTGTAGGTCTGCGCGACGATGTAGTCGGCCTCGGGTGTGGCGAGGAACACGGCCACGCCAGTCAGATCCTGCGCGGTGCCCATGCGGCCATAGGGCACGCCGGCGGCGACCTGTTTTTTCTTCTCGCCGGGCTTCAGCCCCTCGTATTTCGCAAAGAGCGCATCGACCCCGTCCCAGTGCTCGCCCTCGACCACGCCGGGCGAGATGGCGTTCACGTTGATGCCGTGTTCGATCAGGTTCAGCCCCGCCGACTGGGTCAGGCTGATCACCGCGGCCTTGGAGGCGCAATAGACCGCGACCAACGGCTCGCCCCGGCGACCGGCCTGGCTGGCCATGTTGATGATCTTGCCGCCCCTGCCCTGCGCGATCATCTGTTTCGCGGCGGCCTGCATGGTGAACAGCGTGCCTGCAACATTGATGCCGAACACGCGGTCATAGCTCTCGCGCGTGATTTCGACGATCGGGGCGAGGTCGAAAAGCCCTGCGTTGTTGATCAGGATGTCCAGCGCGCCGTGACGATCCACCACCGCCGCCACCGCCGCGTCGATCGACGCCTGGTCGGTCACGTCCAGCCGAACCGCCGAGGCCGCCGGGCCGATCTCGGCGGCGGCAGCCTCGGCCCCGTCGAGGTTGATGTCGCCGATCACCACATGCGCGCCCTCGGCCACGTAAGCCTCGGCGAAGGCGCGGCCGATGCCGCGTGCGGCGCCGGTGATCAGTGCGGATTTGCCGTGAAGGCGTGTCATGCGATGCGCAGTCCTTTCTCGTCGAAGCGGTGCAGCTTGTCATGCTGTGGGGTCAGATGCACCGTGTCGCCGTAATGCAGGCCGACCTCGCCGTCGGCGCGCACCGTCATCGGCTCGTCGAACCCCGGCACGGTGACATGCAGGAAGGTGTCCGACCCCAGATGCTCGGTCACGCCGACAGTGCCCTTCCACTGCCCTTCCGAGTCCGAGATCGTCAGGTGCTCGGGGCGGATGCCGATTGTGGTGGCGCCCTGCGCAGCAGCGTCGCCGCCGGCGATCAGGTTCATCTTCGGGCTGCCGATGAAGCCTGCGACGAACAGGTTGCGCGGTGTCTGATACAACTCCATCGGAGAGCCGACCTGCTCGATCACGCCGGCGCGCAGCACCACGATCTTGTCGGCCATGGTCATCGCCTCGATCTGGTCGTGAGTGACATAGATCATCGTGGTGGCCAGGCGCTTGTGCAACTCGGAGATTTCCAGCCGCATGCCGACGCGCAGCGCCGCGTCGAGGTTCGACAGAGGCTCGTCGAACAGGAACGCCGCGGGCTCGCGCACGATGGCCCGGCCGATGGCCACCCGCTGGCGCTGGCCGCCCGAAAGCTGCCCGGGCCGCCGGTCGATGTAGTCGGTGAGGTTCAGCACCTTGGCCGCGTTCTCGATCCGCCTGTCCTGCTCGGCCTTGTCCATCCCGGCCATGCGCAGCGGGAAGGCGATGTTCTTGCGCACCGACATGTGTGGGTAGAGCGCGTAGCTCTGGAACACCATCGCCAGGCCGCGTTTCGCCGGCGGCGTCTCGGTCGCGTCGCGCCCGTCGATGCGGATCGCGCCGCCCGAGACATCCTCCAGCCCCGCGATCAGCCGCAAAAGGGTGGACTTGCCGCAGCCCGAGGGGCCGACGAAGACCACGAACTCGCCATCCTCGATCTCCAGATCCAGCGGCGGGATCACGTTGACGTTGCCGAAGCTCTTGGTGACCTGCTTGAGT
>JBAVQZ010000572.1:0-10247 GCA_049694515.1 Paracoccaceae bacterium
GGTCAGGCCTTCATCGCGGCGCGCGGCACCGACCCCGAACCGCATTGGCGCGCGATCGCGGCGGCGCTGTCCGCGATTGGCCGCGAGGACCGTGCGACATTGGGCATCTGCGGCCTGATCCGGCTTCCTCTGTCGGACTACATGGCCGTCGCCACGCCGCCCGGCCCGGGGTTTCAGGACCAGGACAGGCCCCGAATCCGCCGGTGACGGTGCGTCATTTTCCGCCCCCCCGTTGCATTCGGCTCTTTTTTGATCCCTACTCTGCCCATCGAGAACAGAGAAAAGCGCAATCTTGTCCGCAACAGACCCACAGCCGCCGGTCATCGAGATTCGAAACCTCCACAAAAGCTTCGGCACGCTGGAGGTTCTCAAGGGCGTCGACATCGCCGCGAAGAAGGGCGACGTGGTTTCGCTGATCGGCTCGTCCGGGTCGGGCAAGTCCACCTTGCTGCGCTGTGCCAATCTGCTGGAAAACAGCCAGCAGGGCGATATCCTGTTCGAGGGCGATCCGGTGCTCTGGCGTGGAACCGGGATCAATCGCCACCCGGCGGACCGCAAACAGGTGATCCGCATCCGCACCAATCTTGCGATGGTGTTCCAGCAGTTCAATCTCTGGGCGCATATGAGCATCCTGCAGAACGTGATGGAGGCGCCCCTGACCGTGCTGCGCGAGGATCGCTCGGAGGTGGAGCCGCGCGCCCGCGCACTGCTGGACAAGGTCGGTATCGGCGACAAGTGCGAGGCCTATCCCGCGCAGCTTTCGGGCGGGCAGCAGCAGCGCGCCGCGATCGCCCGCGCGCTGTGCATGGAGCCGCGCGCGCTTCTGTTCGACGAGCCGACCTCGGCCCTCGACCCGGAACTGGAGCAGGAGGTCATCAAGGTCATCAAGGCGCTTGCCGAAGAGGGGCGCACGATGATCCTGGTGACGCATGACATCCGCATGGCCGCCGATGTGTCGGACCACGTGGTGTTCCTGCACAAGGGCCGGATCGAGGAAGAGGGCGCGCCGGGCGACATCCTCGCCAACCCCAGGACGGACCGGCTACAGCAATTCCTGAGCTCGACGATGTCGGTCTGAACGGGAAATATCAAAAAAGACTCAAACACGGGAGAAAGACCATGAAGAAACTGATACTTGCCGCCGCCGCGCTGGCGCTTTCGGCCGGGGTTTCCTCGGCGCAGGAGACGATCCGCATGGGCACGGAGGGCGCCTATCCTCCGTACAACTTCATCAACGACAACGGCGAGGTGGACGGCTTCGAGCGTGAGCTTGGCGACGAGCTGTGCAGCCGCGCAGAACTGACCTGCACCTGGGTCACCAACGAGTGGGATTCGATCATCCCCAACCTGGTGTCGGGCAACTACGACACCATCATCGCAGGCATGTCGATCACCCCGGAACGCGACGAGGTGATTGATTTCACCCAGGATTACATCCCGCCAGCGCCCTCGGCCTATGCCGCGGTGTCGCCCGATGCCGATCTTACCGGGGTCATCGCCGCGCAGACCGGCACGATCCAGGCCAGCCACGTGGCCGAAACCGGCGCGACGCTGATGGAATTCGCCACCGCCGATGAAACCGTCGCCGCCGTGCGCAACGGCGAGGCCGACGCGGTGTTCGCCGACAAGGACTTCCTGGCCCCGCTGGTGAACGAAAGCGATCTGGTTTTCGCAGGCGAGGATGTCGCCCTCGGCGGAGGCATCGGCATGGGCGTGCGCGAATCCGACGCCGCGCTGAAGGACAAGTTCAACGCGGCCATCACCTCGATGAAAGAGGACGGCTCGCTCAACGCGATGATCCGCAAGTGGTTCGGCGACGACGCCCAGACCTACTGACCGGATGAGGGCGGAGCCGGAAACGGCCCCGCCCGCCACAGATGTTTTCCTACTGTTCGGACCCATCAAGCCTCGAGGGGCTCGCCTGGTTAGCCTGCTATCTCAGCAACGGCAAGCACATGGCCTTTTACGGCTCCTTCGGGGTGGTTATGGCGCTGCTGCTGATCACTGCGCCCGCCGCCATGGTGCTGGGCTTCGGCGGGGCGATGGCCGCGCGGTCGTCGCTGCTGCCGCTGCGGCTGATCGGCAAGGGCTACACCTCGATGGTGCGGGGCATTCCCGACATCATCTTCTTCTTGTTCGTGCCCTTCGCGATGGACCAGGGGCTGGAATGGATGCGCCACAAGATCAACTGCCCCGACTGGACCGAGCCGATCCGGCAGGGCAACGATTTCGTGGTCTGTCCGGCGGCAAAGCTGCCACTGTCCTCGGCGCCGCAATGGGTGCACGAGACCTATGGTTTCGCGCTGGCGGTGGTGGCCTTCGCCATCGTTTTCGGCGCGTTTGCCGCGAATGTGCTTTACGGGGCGATGCGGGCGGTGCCCCGCGCGCAGATTGAAACCGCGTCCGCATATGGCATGAGCGAGCGGCAGAGCTTCTGGCGCATCCTGGTGCCTCAGATGTGGGTCTATGCCCTGCCGGGGCTTTCCAACCTGTGGATGATCCTGATCAAGGCCACGCCGCTTCTGTTCCTGCTCGGGGTCGAGGACATCGTCTATTGGGCGCGCGAGCTCGGCGGCTCCAAGACCTCGATCTTCGCCTATCCGCATCCGGATTGGCGGCTCTATTATTTCCTGGCGCTGCTGGCCTTTTACCTTGGCCTGACCAAGATAAGCGAAACCCTCCTGTCCCGCCTGACGCACAAGCTGTCCCACGGGCAGGCGACGCTGGGCGGCGAGGCACAGCGAAAGGCCGCCGCATGAGTTGCTGGGAGACCATAGGCGCCTATGCGTTCCGCTCGATCGGGTTCGGTGAACGGCTGCTGCCGCGCTCGGATTTCACGATATGCGAGCAGGTCACGCTGATCGGCTCGGGCGTAATCTGGAACATCTATTTCGGCGCGCTGGCGCTGCTTTTCGGCTTCTTCCTGGCGACCGGGGTCGCACTGGCGCGCAACAGCCACCGCTGGCTCATCCGCAAGCCCGCCGAATGGTTCGTCTTCGTCTTCCGCGGCTCGCCGCTTTTCATCCAGTTCTTTCTGGCCTACGAGACCTTCGTTCTGTTGCCCCGCTCGGGCATCGAGCTGAATTTCGGCCTGTTCGAGATCACCGCGGCGACAAGCTGGCTGACGCGCGCCTGGGCCGGGGCGCTGATCGTGCTGTTCCTGAACACCGCCGCCTATTCGGCCGAGATCTTCTACGGCGCGCTGCGCTCGGTGCCCAAGGGCGACATCGAGGCGGCCGATGCCTATGGGATGAGCGGCTGGCACAAGTTCCGCCGGGTGATCTGGCCCACGATGCTTCGGCTGGCCTGGCCATCCTATACCAATGAGGCGATCTTCCTGTTCCACGCCACGACGCTGGTCTATTTTTCGGGCTTCCCGGCCTGGAAGCAAAAGGGCGACGCGCTTTACTATGCCAAGTATTTCGCGGATAAGACCTTCGATCCTTTCATCCCCTACCCGATCGTGGCGGGGTATTTCATCCTGGTGACGCTGGCCATCATCACGCTGTTCGGGCTGGTGAACCGCAGGCTGAACCGCCATCTTCCGACCGAGGCGCGCCGGCGCCTTCGTCTCAGACCGCAGGTGATTAGATGAGCGAATGGCTCGCCGCGCACCCCGAGGTGCGGACGATCCGCGTGGCCGCGACCGATCTGAACGGGCAGCCCCGCGGCAAGCGGATTCCGGCCCGTTTCGCCGGCAAGGTCGAAGAGGAGGGCACGCGCTTTCCGTTGTCGGTGCTCAATCTCGATATCTGGGGCGAGGATATCGAGGACAGCCCGCTGGTCTTCGAATCCGGCGATGCCGACGGCACGCTGCTGCCCACCGGGCGCGGCTTCGTGCCGATGCCGTGGCTGGACGCGCCGACCGCGCTGCTGCCGTTGTGGATGTTCCGCGAGAACGGCACCCCCTTCGACGGCGATCCGCGGCACGCGCTGGCGCAAGTGCTGGCGCGTTATACCGCGCGCGGCTGGAAGCCGGTCGTGGCGACCGAGCTTGAATTCTACCTGATCGACGACGAGGGCGACGAGTTGCGGCCGCCGCGCGCGCCGCGGTCGGGCAAGCGCCGGCTGGGCGCCGAGATCCTGGCGCTGCGGACGCTGGACGCGTTCGATGCCTTCTTCACCGATCTCTATGACGCCTGCGAGGCGATGGACATTCCCGCCGACGCCGCGATCTCGGAGGCCGGCCTCGGCCAGTTCGAGATCAACCTGATGCACGGCGACGCGATGAAGGCCGCCGACGACGCCTGGCTGTTCAAGATACTGATCAAGGGGCTGGCGCGCAAATACGGCTTTGCCGCAAGTTTCATGGCCAAACCCTATGACGAGAATGCGGGCAACGGGCTGCACACGCATTTCTCGGTGCTCGACGAGAGCGGCACGAACATCTTCGACGATGGCGGGCCCAAGGGGTCGGCCATGCTGCACCATGCCATCGCCGGATGCCTGCAGGCGCTGCCGGCCTCGACGCTGATCCTGGCGCCGCATGCCAACAGCTATGCCCGCATGGTGCCCGGAAACCACGCGCCGACAGGGATCGCCTGGGCCTATGAGAACCGCACCGCCGCGATTCGCGTGCCCGGCGGCAACCACAAGGCCCGACGGATCGAGCACCGCGTCGCCGGGGGGGACATCAACCCCTACCTCATGCTCTCCGCCGTTCTGGGCGCGGCGCTTGCCGGAATCGAGGACGGCTTGACCCCGCCGCCGCCGGTGACCGGCAATGCCTATGAGCTGGACCTGCCGCAGATCCCGACAGACTGGCAGAGCGCCATCGACCGGTTCGAGGAGAGCCCCGAGATGGCCCGCATCTTTCCGCCCGGCCTGATCCGCAACCTGGTGATGACCAAGCGCCAGGAGGCCTGCCGGGTGAAGGAATTGAGCGAAAAAGATCTCACCGCGCTGTATCTCGACACCGTGTGACACCTTGCCGGGCCCGGCGCGCCCCTTTACCTTCCGTCAAAATCAACGAATGAGCGAGCTGAAATGCTGATCGGTATCCTTGAAACCGGCCATGTCCCTGAAACCCTCGAGGCTCAGCATGGCGATTATCCGGCCATGTTCGAGCGTCTGCTGGGCGGGCGCGGCCTGAGCTTCCGAAGCTGGGCGGTGGTGGACATGGAGTTTCCCGCCTCGATCCACGAGGCAGACGGCTGGTTGATCACCGGCTCGCGCCACGGCACCTATGAGGATCTGCCCTTCATCGAACCGCTGGAGGCGTTCGTCCGCGAGGCTTTCGAGGCGAAAGTGCCGATTGTGGGCATTTGCTTTGGCCACCAGATCATCGCCCAGGCGCTGGGCGGCAAGGTCGAGAAATTCGCCGGCGGCTGGGCCGTGGGCCGGCAGGAATACACGATCGGCGGCCGTCCCTATGCGCTGAACGCCTGGCATCAGGACCAGATCACCGAACTGCCCGAGGGCGCCGAGGTGATCGGCAACAGCGATTTCTGCGAATACGCGGCGCTCGCTTATGACGATCTGGCCTTATCGGTCCAGCCGCATCCCGAATTCACGGGCCTTTTCGTGGAAGGGCTGATCGACGAACGCGGCAAGGGCGTCGTTCCCGACGAACTGCTGCAGCAGGCGCGCGACGACCTGCCCGCGCCTACCAACGCCGACGACATCGCCGAGATGATCGCCGACTTCTTCCTCAAACACCGCGAGAAAAAACATGGCTGAATGGATCAAAGACCTTCCCGAAGCGGCGCAAGCCTATCTCGAAGGGCGCCGCCTGGACGAGGTGGAATGCATCGTCGCCGACATCGCGGGCGTGGCGCGCGGCAAGGCGATGCCGGCGTCGAAATTCGCGCGGCAGAGCCATTTCTACCTGCCCAACTCCATCTTCCTGCAGACCATCACCGGCGATTGGGCCGATCTCGAAGGACAGGCCTTCACCGAACCCGACATGGTGCTGACCCCCGACCTGTCCACGGCCACCGCGGCGCCCTGGACCGGCGACTGGACGCTTCAGATCATCCACGAGATCAATGATCAGGCCGGCAACCCGGTGCCCACCGCGCCGCGCAATGTGCTCAAGCGCATCGTCGAGCTTTACAATGAACAGGGCTGGAAGCCGATCGTCGCGCCCGAAATGGAATTCTTTCTGGTCGCGCGAAACATCGACCCGGCTCACCCGATCGAGCCGCCGATGGGCCGCTCGGGTCGCCGCGCCGCCGCCCGCCAGGCCTATTCGATGAGCGCGGTCGATGAATACGGCCCCGTCATCGACGACATCTACGATTTCGCCGAGGCGCAGGGGTTCGAGATCGACGGCATTCTCCAGGAAGGCGGCGCCGGGCAGGTCGAGATGAACCTGCGCCACGGCAACCCGGTGAAGCTGGCCGACGAGATATTCTATTTCAAGCGGCTGATCCGCGAGGCGGCGATGCGGCACGACTGCTATGCCACCTTCATGGCCAAGCCGATCGAGGCCGAGCCGGGCTCGGCCATGCACATGCACCATTCGGTGGCCGACATTAAGACCGGCCGCAACATCTTCTCCGAAGAAGATGGCAGCGAAAGCCAGGCCTTCCTGCATTTCATCGCCGGAATGCAGAACCATCTGCCGTCGGTGATCGCGCTGATGGCGCCCTATGTGAACAGTTATCGCCGCTATGTCCGTGACTTCGCCGCGCCGATAAACCTGGAATGGGGCCGCGACAACCGCACGACGGGGCTGCGGATCCCGATCTCGGACGCGGCCTCGCGCCGTGTGGAAAACCGTCTCGCCGGAATGGATTGCAACCCCTATCTCGGCATCGCTGCTTCGCTCGCCTGCGGTTATCTCGGGCTGATGGAGAAGAAACTTCCCAGGGACGAGTTCAAGGGCGATGCCTATGACAGCTATGAAGGCATCCCGCGCGGCGTGAACGAGGCGCTGGACCTGTTCCGCGACGGAACGGCGATGCGCGGTGTCCTGGGCGAGGAGTTCTGCAAGGTCTATGAAGCGGTCAAGTCGCTGGAATACAGTGAATTCCTTCAGGTCATCAGCCCGTGGGAGCGCGAGCATCTTCTGCTGAACGTGTGACCCTCCGGGCACGGAAGGGCGCGCGGAAACGCATTGTCCACCGGAAAGGCTTTGGTGATCTTCGGGCGGTGGCTTACGCTTTTTCTTAAAAGGCAATTAAGAAAAGGTGCATGAGATGGCATCAGCCCCGAATGTCTATGACGCCGAGCCGATTCCGGAAGCCGCGCGCGCTGAGATCGAGCGATTGCTGCAAAGCGGTGACCTGTTCCGCTACACCGCGCCCGAAGACGCCCCGGTGACGCTTCTGGAAAAGGAATTCGCGGCTCTGATGGCCGCGAAATTCGCGCTGGCTGTCTCCTCCTGCTCGTCCGCGCTGTTCCTGTCGCTCAAGGCGCTGGACCTGCCGCGCGGCGCGAAGGTGCTGATCCCGGCCTTCACCTTCGCGGCCGTTCCCTCGGCGGTGGTTCATGCCGATTGCCGGCCGGTCCTGGTGGAGGTCGGCGACAACTACCGCATCGACATGGCCGATTTCGAGGCGAAGCTGACCGATGACATCTCGGCCGTGCTGATCAGCCACATGCGCGGTCACACCTCGGACATGGATGCGATCATGGCGTTGGCCGCGGAACGCGGCGTGCCGGTCATCGAGGATGCGGCGCATTCGCTGGGCACCACCTGGCACGGCCGCAACATCGGGACGCTGGGCAGGGTCGGCTGTTTTTCCTTCCAGTCCTACAAGCTGGTGAATGCGGGCGAGGGCGGCATCCTGATCACCGACGACGCCGACATCATCGCCCGCGCGATCATCATGTCGGGCGCGTATGAGCACAACTGGAAGAAACATCCGGTGGTGAAGGATCGCTTCGGCCACTGGCAGAACAGGCTGCCGCTTTACAACATGCGGATGCAGAACCTGTCGGCCGCGGTGATCCGCCCGCAGCTGCCCGAAATCTCGCGCCGGGTGCGCGACGGCCGCGCCAATCATGACTACGTGGCGGAATTGCTGAACAGATCGCCCTGGCTGGCGGTGCCCGACGCGCTGGACCCCGAGCTGCGGGCTCCCGATTCGATCCAGTTCAATCTGGTCGGCTTCGACAGCGACGACGAGGCGCGCGCATTCCAGGACGCGGCCAAGGCGCGAGGCATCGCTGTGCAGGTGTTCGGGCTGTCCGACGACAATGCGCGGGCCTTCTGGAACTGGCGGTTCATCGACGACCTGCCCGACCTGCCGCAGACCCGCGCCATGCTGATGCGCGCCTGCGACGTGCGTCTGCCCGCGCGCCTGACCCGGGCCGAACTGGACGTCATCGCCGGCGTGCTGATCGACGCCGCCGAGGAAGTGAAGGGGACCTTGCGCGCCTACGGCACCTGAGGCGCGACGGATGTTCACACCTCCGGCTTGAGAATATTTCAACCGGTAAGAAGCCGGCGTCTCAGGCGCCCACGTCAGGCCCGGGGCAGACCAGTGGCTCCTTGCGCTGTTCAACCTCGACCAGCGGCGAGGCGGTCGGGTCGTTCTCGAACTGCGCCATCAGCCCGTCGCCACGATTGTAGAAGGTCCAGCATTGCGGCTGGTCCGGTTTGACATCGTAGAGAAAGCAGATGTCGCCCCCCTGTTCGTACCAGACGCCTTCCTGGCAGTCGCCGTCCAGGAAGGTCCAGATCACGCGGCGGCCCGGCAGGTATTGCTCGGCGCCGTAGGGGATCCCGGAAGTGCCGTAATAAAGCGTCTTGCCGGTGGCGTAGTCCTCGAAGGCCTGGGCGCTCATCGGCGGCTCGGCAAGGGCCGGGGCGGCGGCGACAAGGGCCGCGAGCATCAGGGCGTGGCGCATTTCGGCTCCGTTTTCCGTGTCCGCCGCAGTCTGCCAGACCGGTGGCGCGGGCGCCACCCACGGTCGCGTTACTCCGTTCTGCGCCAGCGGGTAACGCGCTGGTCCATCACCCGGCGCCAGGCGCTGGGGAACAACGCCAGCGTCGCCATCGCCGGCAGCCCCAGCGGCAGGGTCGGCGCCTCCTGCCGGTCGGGAAGGTGCAGCGCGGGATAACGGCGGGCCGGGTGCGCGTGATGGTCTGAATGGCGCGGCGCGTTCAGCATCAGGTAGCTGGAGAACCAGTGCGGCGAATTCCAGGAATGGCGCGCGGCGACCGGGGCATAGCGGCCGTCCTCCAGCCGGCGGCGCTGCAGGCCGTAATGCTGGACGTAGTCCGACAGCAGCAGCTGCGCGGTGGCATAGGCGGCAAGGCCCAGATGCGCCAGCAGTCCGGCCCACCCGAAGATCAGCGTGCTCGCCGCCAGCAGCGCCAGCGCGCCGCCGACATAAACCGCATAGGGGTGGCGCCAGACGTGCGGGGGCGGGGTGCGCGACTGCATCAGCCGCGTCTCCGCCAGCCAGCCGGCGCGGAACGACCCCGCCCAGGCGCGCGGCGCGAACAGATAGAAACTTTCGCCGGGCCGCGCCGAATTGGGATCGTCGGGCGTGGCGACGAAGCGGTGATGCACCCGCGGATGGGCCGAGGCGTGATGCCCGAACAGCAGCGAGATATAGACCCATTGGCCCAGCCGATTCAGCGGGCGGCTGGCGCGGTGGATCAACTCGTGCGCGTTGGAGTTGCTGACCTGCCCGAAGAACAGCCCGAAGGCGAGGAATGCGGCGATGCGCGCCGGCACGCTCAGCCCGCTTTGCCCGGACACGGCCCAGATCGCCAGCGCCAGAAGCAAGAAATGCGCGACCGCGAGTGCGGCGGAAAGCCCGTCGGCGGCGGGAAACTCGCATCCCTCGGGTGCGTCGGGCGCGACATGGCTGATCGCCTGGTCCAGCACGAAGGTGAATACCGTGAGATAGATCAGCGCCAGCGCGATCCATACGCCGCCCAGAGCCGCGCCAAGGCCGAGCAGGGGCAGCGGCGCAAGCGTGGCAAGGGCGAACAGGGTGACGGGGCGGGGCTGTTTCATCGGTCGGGGGCCTGCGTTTTCGGGCAGCATGCGGCACCGGGTCGGCGGTTGCCAACCCTCTGCCCGCCCGGGTTTCGGTTTTGTCGCATTCGCGTCCGGCCCTCTCTTCCAAAGCTCGCCGATTGCCATTAAGTGACAGACAAGCGGAGGCAACATGGCATTTTTCAGGAAACTTAAGGACAGGCTGCTTAAATCCTCTTCCCGTCTCGAGGAGGGGCTGGAGGCGATCGTCGCCGAGGGTGGAGAGGACGAGGCTGCCGAGACCGCGCCGGAGCCACGTCCGGAGCCCGCCCCGCAACCCGAAGAGCCGGCGCCGGAACCCGAACC
>JBAVQZ010000573.1:0-3189 GCA_049694515.1 Paracoccaceae bacterium
CGCAAAAAAAAGGCGGTGGAAAACCACCGCCTTTTCCCTATCCGAACCGTCAGATCCTCAGTTCGAGGAAACGGCCGCAGCGACCAGAACCAGGAACAGGATCGGCACGATGATGCCGGCGTTCGAGGAAGAGGTGTCTTCCACGATGACTTCAGGCTCCATGACCGGCTCTGCCATGTTGCCTGCGAAGGAGGCGGTGGCAGCGACGGACATGGCGGCGGCAAGTGCGAGTTTCTTCATAATCTTTCTCCAGTATTGTCGCGGCAGCAGACTTTCGGCACCCGCGAACTCAAGACCTTGTGTCGGAATCCCTAATCAGTATGCGCGATCATTTTCAACCGACGTTTTCACCGTGTCTCAAATGCGTCTGATTTGTCGTCAAATCAGCAACACCTGAGTACCGATCTTAGCGTAGCCGAAAAGCTCCGCAATGTCTTCATTGTAAAGACCAATGCATCCGTTGGACGACCTGCGGCCGATCTTGCGGGTGTCCTGGGTGCCGTGGATCCGGTAATAGGTCCAGCTGAGATACAGTGCATGCGTGCCGAGCGGGTTGTCGGGGCCCGGCGGCACATAGTCGGGCCAGTCGGGGTTGCGCTCTTTCATGGATGCTGTCGGCCGCCACTCGGGGCCCACCACCTTGCGCACGACCTCGGTGCGGCCGCGGCGCGTCAGTTCGTCGGTCATCGGCACGCTGGTGGGGTAAAGCTTGTAGGTCTGGCCGTCCTCGGACCAGAAATGCAGCGCGCGCGACGTGGTGTCCACCAGGATGGCGCCAAGATGAAGATCTGCGAAATACGGCTGCCAATTGAGCGTACGGAAGCTGGATATGTTGTGGCGCACGCCCGATTGCGGCTGGGGGTTCGCCTCGATCTCGGTCGAGTTCGGCATCTGCGCCAGCGCGGGCGCGGCAAGCCCTGTCAGCGTCGCCGCCGTTCCCACCAGAAAGGCGCGTCGGTTTGTCTGTTCATAGGATCGACGTTTCATGGTTTTCTCCGTCCTGCCCGTAATCTTGGTGTATTGTATTTCCGTCGCACCGCCACGGCAAATCAAACACTTGTAAGCGGAAAATTGACCATTGAAGCGTTTGAACGCCACGACGCTTGCCTGTAAAGAGAAATCTGGAAACCAAGGGTGGCACCGCATGATACGCTTCTTTCTGATTGTTTTCGTTGCAGCTTTCTCACTGGCGGCATGCAGCGCGCCCACCCCGCGGATCGGCCCCGACGGCAAACCATTGCCGCAGATCTACCGGATTTCGCAGGGCGACATGGCGACAATCCAGTATCGCATGCTGGATGCGGTCAATTCCCTGCGCCAGGCGCGCGGAACGGCGCCACTGCAACTTAACGCCCAGCTGAATTCCGCCGCCGCGACGCATTCGCGCGACATGTCGGTGCAGAACCGGCCGTGGCATTTCGGCTCCGACGGCTCTTCGCCGATCGAGCGGGCCGAACGCGCCGGGTATGACGGCCGCCTGCTGGGCGAGAACATCTCGGAGACCTACGAGACCGAACTGGAAACCCTCGCCGCCTGGATGGAGGAAAAGGACACCGCCGACGTGATCCTCGACCCGAAAGCCAAGGACATGGGGTTCGCCTTCTTCCAGGAGCCGAACGGCAAGATCTGGTGGACCCTGGTCACAGGTGGCGGCCCCGGCACGAAGAACGAGGAATAGGCGCGGTCAGGGGAAGATGTCGATCACGGTGCCATCCTGCACCATGGCATAGACCTGTTCGATTTCCTTGTCCTTGACCGCGATGCAGCCGGCCGTCCAGTCCGGCCGCTTGCCGCGGTTCTTCCGCGCCTCTCCATGGATGAAGATGTTCCCGCCGGGGTCCGCGCCCAATGCCTTTGCCTCGGCTATGTCGTCCTCGTTCGGATAGGAAATCCCGACGGAGAGATAGAAATTGCTGTTCGGATTGCGCCGGTCGATGACATAGCGGCCCTCGGGCGTGCGGCCATCGCCCTCGACCTTCTTGTCGCCGTTCGGCGCAAAGCCCAGCCCGATCTGGTAATCCTTCAGGATTTGGTCGTTGTGCAGAAGATACATCTTCCGCCGTTCCTTCACCACCACCACCCGCGTTACTTCGGGGCCATTGTATTTCGGGATATGTGGCCCCGCAGAACAGCCTGCGAGAACCGCAGCCGCGCCTGAAACGAGGAATCCGCGCCGTCCGATCATGTGAAAATTGCCTTGCCTGTCCGCTCGTATTTTTTTTCAGGATAGCGCAGAGATGGCGAATTGGCACCTGGAAAATGCTGGCCTCACCGGCTGAAGCGCGCCGCAAGTTCGACATGCGGCGACCATCGGAACTGATCCACGACCTGCACCCAGTCCAGCGCGAAACCGGCAGCCGCCAGCGCGGCGGCATCGCGCGCGAAGGTGACCGGGTTGCAGGAGACCGCGGCGACGACCGGCACCCTGGACTGCGCGATCTGTGTCATCTGCGCCTCCGCACCGGCGCGGGGCGGGTCGATCACGACCGCTTCGAACCGGTTCAGCTCATCCGGCATCAACGGTCGGCGGAACAGGTCGCGCGTTTCGGTCGTGACGCCTTTCAAACCGCTCGACAGGCGCCAGCCCCGGTCAAGCGCCGTCAGCATCGCTGCCGATCCCTCGACCGCGTGGACTTCGCTTCGTTCGGCGAGCGGCAGGGCAAACGTCCCGCATCCGGCGAACAGGTCGGCCACGCGCTTCGCATCGGCAACGGTTTCGCGCACCGCGTCGGTCAGGGCCTCCTGTCCCTCCGCCGTCGCCTGAAAGAACGCGGCGGGCGGCGGCACGACATCCACCTTTCCGAAGCGCTGGACCGGTGGGCGGCGTTCCACCACCAGATCGCCGTTCCAGGTGAGACGGGCCAGATCGTGGCGCTCCGCAATGGTGCCCGTTTCGGCCCAAAGCGTCCCTTGCATCGCCTTTGCATCGCTCACCGCGACATCCACGCCCGCCTCGGACCGTGTTACCGAGAAGCTCACCTCGCCCTTGCGCGACGCCGCCAGCGGGGTCAGTTCCTCAAGCGCGGGGAGGCAGGCCATAAGATCGGGGTGCAAGAGCTGACATCCCGGTATCTCGACCACCGTGTCGGAGGCGCGCGCATGAAAGCCCACCAGCGCGCCTTTCTTCGTGCGCCGCCCCGACAGCACCGCCCGGCGGCGCGAGCACGGCGGCGAGGTGCGGATCGGGCG
>JBAVQZ010000574.1:0-6691 GCA_049694515.1 Paracoccaceae bacterium
GGCCGGGTGCGCGGCGTCTATTCCATCGGGGACGCCGAGGCCGAGGTGATCGAGGCGCAGGTGCTCTCCACCTCGCCGATCTCGGGCCGACAGGTGCGCGAGATCGACTTTCCCGAAGGGGTCCTGGTGGGCGCCGTGCGCAAGGGCGAAAAGGTGGTCAAGCCCACGGGCAGCACGCGAATCGACGAGGGCGACGTCGTCGTGCTGTTCAGCCTGGCGGCCGACGTGCCCAAGGTGGAGCGCCTTCTGCAGGTCTCCATCGACTTCTTCTGAGTCCATGCGCGGCCTTCGCAACATCCCGCTTCTGGTGATCCTGATGGGGATCAGCGCGCTGGCGATGTTCGTGCCGGCGCTGCACGGCGCGGTGATGGAGGACTGGCGCGCCTCGCGCATCTTCTTCTATGCCGGGCTGCTTTTCTTCTTTCTCGCGGCGATCCTTTCGATCGCCACCTATACCACGACGCCCCGCAACCCGCTGCGCGGCCACATCATGGCGTTGCCGCTGACCTTCCTGGCGCTGCCGGTGATGCTGGCCGTGCCGTTCAACGAAGCGGTCCCGGACACCAGTTTCCTCAATTCCTATTTTGAGATGGTTTCCTCGCTCACCACGACGGGCGCGACGCTTTTCGACGACCCCGTGCGGCTGCCGCTTTCGGTGCATCTGTGGCGCGCGCTGGTGGGCTGGATGGGCGGTTTCTTCGTCTGGGTGACGGCGATCGCGATCCTGGCCCCGATGAACCTGGGCGGGTTCGAGGTGGTCTCGGCGCGCTCGCTCGTTCCCGGCGCGCGGGAAGTGGAGGCCAGCGTGCGAAACACCGCCCCGCGCGAGCGTCTGCTGCGCTACTCTGCGCGGCTCTTCCCGATTTATGCAGGGCTGACCGGGCTGCTGTGGCTGCTGATGTTCCTGGCCGGTGAGGATCCGTTCGTGTCGATATGCCACGCCATGTCGACCCTTGCGACCAGCGGCATCTCGCCCGTGGGCGGGCTGGCAGAGGACGGCGCCGGCGTGGCCAGCGAGATCGCGCTGTTTCCATTCCTGATCTTCGCCATCTCGCGCCAGACATTCACCTGGGAAGAGCGCGGTGACGGCTGGGGGCGGCTGCTTGGCGATTCGGAGCTGCGGATGGGGCTGTTCATCGTCCTCTCGGTCACGGTGCTGTTGTTTCTGCGTCACTGGCTGGGCGCCTACGACGTCAACGAGGAAGGTAATGTAACGGCGGCGCTGGGGGCGCTATGGGGTTCGGCCTTCACCTTGGCGTCCTTTCTCAGCACGACGGGTTTCATCTCGATGGACTGGACGCAGGCGAGCGACTGGTCCGGCCTGCAGACGCCGGGGTTGATCCTGCTGGGGGTCGCGCTGATCGGGGGGGGCGTGGCGACGACCGCGGGCGGGGTCAAGCTGCTGCGCGTCTTCGCGCTGTTCAAGCACAGCCAGCGCGAGTTGGAAAAGCTGGTTCACCCGGATTCGGTCGGCGGTGCGGGCGCCTATGCCCGCCATATACGGCGCCAGGGCGCTTACATGGCCTGGGTGTTCTTCGTGATGTTTGCCCTGTCGGTGGCCGGCGTATCCGCGCTTCTGTCGCTTACGGGGGTGGAGTTCGAGGACAACCTGGTGCTGACCGTATCGGCGCTTAGCACCACCGGCCCGCTGGCCGGCGTCGCCGGCGCGGACCCGATCAGCTTTGCGGCGCTGGGCAGCGCGGGGAAACTGATTCTCGCCGCGGCGATGGTGCTGGGGCGGCTGGAAGTTCTGGCGATCGTCGCCCTGCTCAACCCGTCCTTCTGGCGCAGCTGAAGCGGGGGTTTTGCGCGTGTCGCGCAACCATATTGCGCGCGGGCCTGATTCGGGCTGGAAACTCGCCGTTTCGCACTCCATACTTGAAATTGTATGCGTGAAAAGACGCCCCGATTGCGGGCGCCAACCAAAGATAAAGGCAAGAAAAACAATGGCTGCCGACAAACAGAACTTGCAGGACGCATTTCTGAACAATGTCCGGAAGACGAAGGTTCCGGTCACGATTTTCCTTATTAACGGGGTCAAGCTGCAAGGCGTGATCACCTGGTTTGACAATTTCTGCGTGCTTCTACGCCGCGACGGCCAGTCGCAGCTCGTCTACAAGCACGCGATTTCCACGATCATGCCGTCCCAGCCAATCAACCTGTACGAAGGCGAGGAATAATCACGGATCGCGCGGAGAACGGTCCCGGCGTGACCCGCGCCTGGGTGCTGCACCCCGATATCGCTTCGGACCGTCAGCGAAAGGCCGCCAGGCCCGCGCTGGAGGAGGCCGTGGCGCTGGCCGCCGCGCTCCCGGACCTCGAGGTCGCCGGGGCCGAAATCGTGCCTTTGCCGAAGGTTCGGGCCGGGCACCTGTTCGGCTCGGGCAAGATCGCCGAGATCGGCGAGAAGCTGACGGCCGCCGAGGTCGATCTGGTGCTGGTGGACGGCCCCGTGACGCCAGTGCAGCAGCGCAACCTGGAGCGGGAATGGAAGGTCAAGCTGCTGGATCGCACCGGCCTGATCCTGGAGATCTTCGCCGACCGCGCACGAACGCGCGAGGGCGTGTTGCAGGTGGATCTCGCGGCGCTCAGCTATCAGCGCACGCGGCTGGTGCGCGCCTGGACCCACCTGGAACGGCAGCGCGGGGGCCTGGGATTTGTCGGTGGCCCCGGCGAGACTCAGATCGAGGCCGACCGGCGCGCCATCGACGAACAGATCACCCGGCTGAAACGGCAACTGGCCAAGGTCGCCAAGACGCGCGACCTGCACCGCGCAGCGCGCAAGAAGGTGCCGTTCCCGGTGGTCGCGCTGGTGGGATATACAAACGCTGGAAAATCCACGCTTTTCAACCGGCTGACCGGGGCGCATGTCATGGCCGAGGACATGCTGTTCGCCACTCTGGACCCGACGATGCGCGGCGTGGTTCTGCCCTCGGGCAAGAAGGTGATCCTGTCCGACACGGTGGGTTTCATCTCGGATCTGCCGACACAGCTTGTTGCCGCGTTCCGCGCGACGCTGGAAGAGGTGCTGGAGGCCGACCTGATCCTGCATGTGCGCGACATCGCCCACCCCGAAAGCGCCGAGCAGGCCGAGGATGTCGAAGGCATACTGCACGATCTGGGCGTGGCCGAGGCGACGCCGCTGATCGAGGTCTGGAACAAAACCGATCTGCTTGATCCCGAACGCCGCGACGCGCTGGAGGTGAAGGCGGCGCGTGAGCCCGGGATCTTCACCCTCTCCGCGCTGACCGGCGAGGGGATCGAGCGGGTGTTGCAGGCGGTTTCGGACGCTTTGGACGAGGAACGCACGGAGCGCGAGATCACGCTGCCCTTCGAGGCGGGCAGACGCCGGGCCTGGCTGCACGAGCAGGGCGTGGTGGAGAGTGAGGAGCAGGGCGAGGACGGCTATCGCCTGCGTGTACGCTGGACCCCCCGGCAGGAGAAACGCTTCCGCGAGATTTGAGGGATCGGGTGGATGTGAAGACCGTCGGACCAAGCGCGATACCGCTTCATGAATCACCGGGACCCAAAAGTCGTGGCGGCTCTTGAAGGCGGTTCATCGGTCATGCATCCGGCGCCAGCGTGGAGCCGTTGTCAGACCCGGCGGGTGGTGAACGCGCGTAAATCCACTCATACTCGGCCTCATCTTTGCGGACTGCCCTGAAAGGAACTGCGTATGCGCAGCACAAAAACCATCCATGTCGTTTCGTGCCATGCTGAAGGAGAGGTGGGCGATGTTATCGTCGGTGGCGTCTTGCCGCCTCCGGGTTCCACGATCTGGGAGCAAAGTCGCTGGATCGCACAGGATCAGAGCCTGCGCAATTTTGTGCTGAATGAGCCGCGAGGTGGCGTGTTTCGACACGTTAACCTGTTGGTGCCGCCAAAGCATCCCGAAGCGCATGTGGCATGGATCATCATGGAACCGGAGGACACCCCGCCGATGTCGGGGTCCAATTCGATCTGCGTTTCGACAGTTCTGCTCGATAGCGGGATCATTCCGATGACAGAGCCCGAGACGCACTTGGTTCTGGAGGCGCCGGGCGGTTTGGTCCGGGTGCGGGCGGAATGCCGGGACGGCAAAGCGGAACGCATCTTTGTCCGGAACCTGCCGTCGTTCGCCTGCCGCCTCGACGCGGCGCTCGAGGTCGAGGGCCTTGGCACCCTGACCGTGGACACCGCCTACGGTGGCGATAGTTTTGTGATAGTGGACGCCGCGAAACTGGGCTTTTCGCTGAACGAGACCGAGGCGCATGACATCGCGAAGCTGGGCGTGAGGATCACCGATGCGGCAAACGCGCAGCTTGGCTTCGAGCATCCCGCCAACCCGGATTGGCGACATATCTCGTTCTGCCTGTTCGCTGGACCGTTAATCGAGGGGGCCAAAGGGCTTGAAACTGGCGCTGCGGTCGCCATCCAACCGGGCAAGGTCGATCGTTCACCGACCGGCACCGCGCTCTCGGCGCGTATGGCGGTGCTGCATGCGCGCGCCCAGATGCGCACCGGAGACCGCCTCACCGCCCGGTCACTGATCGGTTCTACCTTCATGGGCCAGATCTTGGGTGAGACAACCGTCGGGGATAGCCCGGCCATCAATCCGGAAATCTCGGGTCGAGGCTGGATCACCGGGGTCCATCAGCACATGCTTGACCCTTCGGATCCTTGGCCCGAAGGGTATCGCATTGCGGATACATGGGGCGCGCGCTGACGCGGACAGGGATCGCGCACTGAATGTCCCTTTTGTCGCGAACAGCAGTCCTTGACGCTCCAAGCGGCCAATGCCGGATCCCGACCCGGAACTTCCCAAAGCCGTCATGTCGCCGACATCCGGCGACGCGCCACATGCCGGCCATCACCGCCACGACGATACCGTCGGGCCTGAGACGCTATTCTGCGACTCGCGCCAGCGTTCCTGCCAGGTCGCCGTAGCCGGTGAAGCGCCGCTCATAGGCCAGTCCCAGCCGGGCCGCGCATGCCGCCGCCTTTGCGTCCAGCGCGTCATTATCGGTCTGCGCCTGATAGACCAGTTTTTCGTAATTGCCGAAATACATTTCCAGCAATTCCGGGTGACGGTCCAGGCCAAGCGGTTTCCACACGAAGGCGTCGAACTGGCGCACCAGGAAATCCGTCAGATAGAAGGCCGTCGCCTCGTCCCGTTCGGCGAAGGCGGCGTTGCCCTCGAAGAAGGAATAGCAATGCGGGCCTTCCATCATCTTCACGCCAAGCCGCGCGCAGGCGTCCTGCAACTGTCCGCCGGTGCCGCAATCGGCATAGACCACGAAGATCTCGTCATAAGCGGCGCGGTGCTTTTCCACCAGTTTCTCGACGGCGGGGGTGATGCGGCCGGGGTGGTTGTGCAGAATCGCGGGCAGGCAGGTCAGGTCGATATGGTTCCAGCCATTCGCGGCCTTCAGCGCCAGGATCTCATGCGCCAGCGCCCCGCAGGCGATCAGCAGGATCCGGCCCCTGGGGGCGGACAGATCCAGCCCGCTGTCGGTCAGCGCCTTGTCGTCCAACTCCATCTCATTTCCCCTGACGCGCCCATAGGCGCCAGATCAGCGCCGCCGCCAGAAGCATCGGCAGCGCGACGTATCCGGTCGCGCCCGCGCCGCCGGACAGTTGCGCGCCCGCGAAGACCGTCAGCGCGGCGGCGACAAGCACGATGGCAAGGATGATCACAAGACGAGTGGCGGGCATGGCAACCTCCGTTCCCCCTGATCTGGGGGCGGCGGCCGGCAAAGGGAAGGGGGTGCGCCCGCGCAACTCAGCCCGTGGCAAGCTGGTTGTGCTTGCGGGTCATGAAATCCTTCGCGGTTTCCACCGCCACGGCGGCATCGCGGCAATAGGCGTCGGCCCCGATGGCGCGGCCGAATTCCTCGTTCAGCGGCGCGCCGCCCACCAGCACGATGTAATCGTCGCGCTTGCCCTGTTCCTTCAGCGTGTCGATCACGACTTTCATGTAGGGCATCGTCGTGGTCAGCAGGGCCGACATGCCCAGGATGTCGGGCTGCTCGGCCTCCAGCGCCTCGAGATAGGCCTCGACCGCGTTGTTGATGCCCAGGTCCACCACCTCGAACCCGGCGCCTTCCATCATCATGCTGACAAGGTTCTTGCCGATGTCGTGAATGTCGCCCTTGACGGTGCCGATCACCATCTTGCCCATGCGCGGCGCGCCGGTTTCGGCCAGGAGCGGCTTGAGGATGAACATCCCGGCCTTCATCGCGTTGGCGGCCAGCAGAACCTCGGGCACGAAGAGGATGCCGTCGCGGAAGTCCCGCCCGACGATGGTCATGCCGGCGACGAGCGCCTCGGTGAGCACCCGGTAGGGTTCCCAGCCGCGCCCCAGCAGGATGTTCACGCCCTCTTCGATCTCTTCCTTGAGGCCGTCATAAAGGTCGTCGTGCATTTGCAGGACAAGCTCGTCATCCGCCAGTTCCGAGAGGATGATCTCGTCGTCTTCTTCGGCCATGAAAAATCCTCCCGTCCGGGGATGCGTCCGCGTTCCCACGCTTTCTGAGCCGATTATGCCGTCCGCACTTGGCGGATTGCGACATCGCCAGCGTCACAACCGACGCGGCAAGAGGCAAACTGCGCTTCTGACATGAGATTCTCGGCTGCGCGCGCGGCCGGGGCTGGCGTCGCCCGTCGGGATGTTCTACATTCGTTCCATGTCAACCATTGAGCGTCACGAGAT
>JBAVQZ010000575.1:0-1877 GCA_049694515.1 Paracoccaceae bacterium
CCGCAGGGCAAGGGCTGGCTGATCGACGCGCTGGGCGGCTCGGTCAAGCTGCTGGCGATCAACTGCACGGCGCCCGAAACCGACCTGCCGGTGATCGAGGCCGATCTCAACCCCATGCTGCGCGCCCGCTACCTCGGCGATGCCGGGCAGGCGCTCTATCTCGTGCGTCCCGACCAGGTGATCGCCGCCCGCTGGGTCGAGGCCGACTCCCCTGCCGTGGACGCCGCAATCGACACACTCTGGGAGGGCCGCGCATGAGCCTCACGACCGAGCCGAACCTGACCGATCACGATGGCTTTTACGCCGAGCTTCTGGCAACCCATCGCGGGCTGAGCGACGCGGACAGCCAGGCGCTGAACGCGCGGCTGATCCTGATCCTGGCCAACCACATCGGCGACCGCGCCGTCCTCAGCGAAGCGCTGGATCTGGCGCGTCAGACCGGTTGAGACGGGGGGTTGGCAGGCCCGTCCGGGCACCTACATATTCACACAACGGAATGTGAAGAACGGAAAGGACTGCAATGACCGCCTCCCCCACCGTCAAGGGCTTCTACGACGCGCCCACCGGCAGCTGGCAATACGTGTTCCACGACCCGGCCACGATGAAGGGCGCCATCGTCGATCCGGTCTGGAATTTCGACGGGCGCGCCGCCGCGACCACGCTGGACAGCGCGCAGGAGATCCTGGCTTACGTCCGCGAACAGGGCATCGACATCGCGTGGGTCCTCGACACCCATCCCCATGCCGACCACTTCTCTTCCGCCGTCTGGCTGTCCGAACAGCTCGGCGCGCCCCGCGCCATCGGCGAGAAGGTGACCGAGGTCCAGAAACTCTGGGCCGGCATCTACAACTACAGCGATTTCCCCTGCGACGGGCGGCAATGGGACCGCCTGCTCGCGGCGGGTGACGAATTCACGGTTGGCGACATCCCGGTAAAGGTGATGTTCTCGCCCGGGCACACGCTGGCCTCGATCACCTATGTCGCGGGCGACGCGGCCTTCGTCCACGACACGTTGATGACCCCCGAACGCGGCACCAGCCGCGCCGACTTCCCCGGTGGCAGCGCGGCAGAGCTGTGGGACTCGATCCGGGCGATCCTCGACCTGCCCGAAAACACGCGCCTCTTCGTCGGTCACGACTACCCCGGCAAGGGCGAAGAGCCCGCCACCGGCCAGACGGTGGCCGAGCACCGCGCCGCAAATATCCATGTGAAGGACGGCATCACGCGTGAAGAATTCATCGCCACGCGCGAGGGGCGCGATAAGACGCTGCCCCTGCCCGACCGGATGCTGGCCGCGCTGCAGGTCAATATCCGCGGCGGTCGCAAGCCCGAGCCCGAGGACGGCGGCAAGCGTTACCTTAAAATCCCGCTCGACCAGTTCGACCCGCAGGTCTGATCCGCGCGCTGCGCCCGGCTCAGGCCACCGGGCGCACCGACGCCCTGCCCTGTTCGGTCACCTGGAACACCTCGCCATCCTCGATCACCACCGCCGAGAGCGGCCCGCCATAGGCCGCCCCGGTGTCGAGGTTCAGGCGGTTGCCGTAATGCGTCACCACGTCCACCGGCGTGTGACCGTGGACGATCAGCGCCCCGTGATCGCGCAGATCGTCAAGAAACGCGCCCCGGATCCAGACAAGGTCGTCCTCGGACTGCAGATCCAGCGGCACGCCCGGACGGATCCCGGCATGGCAGAAGAACGCCCCGCCGCGGCGATAACTCAGCTTCAACCCCGCCAGAACGTCGAGATGCGCCTGCGGCACCGCTGCCCGCGCATCGGCGTGGATCGCCGCGACCGGCCGGTCCCAGGACACGTCCACGCCATAGCGCGCCAGCGTCTCGCGCCCGCCGAGATTGCCGTCCAGCCAGTTCAGATCGTC